>JBEQAI010000400.1:0-3573 GCA_041640415.1 Ammoniphilus sp.
GTCTATTCCTGGATTGGCGGAGATCGACCAAGCGATGTTGGGCAAGCGGCATTGGAGAAAAAACAAGCCGGCTTTACGGCCATTAAAATGAACGCAACCGAAGAGCTTCAATATATTGATTCGCATGAAAAAATCGACCAGGTGCTGGAACGGGTCGCAGCGATTCGGGAGGCCGTTGGGCCTTATTTTGGCATCGGAGTAGATTTTCATGGGCGTGTACATAAACCGATGGCCAAAATCCTGGCCAAAGAGTTAGAACCTTTCCGCTTGATGTTTATCGAAGAGCCCGTGCTTCCTGAAAATAATGAAGCGCTGCGAGAAATTGCGCGCCACACGAGCACTCCGATCGCAACAGGGGAGCGGATGTTTTCGCGCTGGGATTTCAAAAGCCTGTTAGAGGGCGGATGGGTGGACATTATCCAGCCTGACTTGTCTCACGCGGGAGGAATTACGGAATGCAAAAAGATTTTTGCCATGGCGGAAGCCTACGACGTGGCGGTCGCCCCGCATTGTCCGCTGGGCCCGATTGCTCTAGCCTCTTGTCTGCAGGTTGATGCCACGGCGTACAACGCCTTTATTCAGGAGCAAAGCTTGGGCATCCATTATAATCAAGGCAATGACCTGCTGGATTATGTACAGGATGCTTCCGTTTTTGCCTATAAGGACGGACAGGTTCAAATCCCGCAAGGGCCAGGCTTAGGCATTACAATCAATGAAGACTATGTTCGGAAAATGGCGGAACAGGGACATCGTTGGAGAAATCCAATCTGGCGCCATAAAGATGGCAGTATTGCCGAATGGTAGACAAAAGAGACTGTAAAAGTCTCTTTCTTTTTGGGGATGAAAGATAAAAGAAGGGGAGTTCGATAAGGATGGCGACATGGAGAGTAATTGCAGATGATCTGACGGGGGGAGAGACTTTTGGCTCTTCTTGCTTTTTGAGGCCCAGCCCTTATGGAAGGAAGAAATCAACTTGGTGATAGACCTGGTTCTAAAACATTAATTAAGCAATTTAATTAACTAAGATGATTGCATTGTTACACCCTTGCATGGAGTAAGGAATAGGGTGCGTCCAAATCTTTTACTTGAAGACAGTCTTTTTTTATGTTATTAATTAAATTAATTAATTAAGTTTATGAGACATTCCCTATTGACCAAGGAAAGGACGATCATATGGCAGACAACATATACATCCACGTACAACGTCTGATTCAGTACGGAATCAAGAAGAAACTCATTACGGAATGGGATGTGGATCTCACCCGGAATTCTATTCTTGACACTTTAGGATTAAGCGATTGGGAAGCCGTGGTTATCGGGGACGATGAATTGGATTCACCGGTTGAAATCTTGAACTACATCTTGGACTGGGCGGCTGAGAATGGGAAACTGGAAGCGAACACCATAACGTATCGCGATCTGTTCGACGCGAAGATCATGGGTTGCTTGGTACCTCGATCCTCTGAGGTCATCCGGGTATTTAACGATGCTTATGAAAAAAGGGGAGCGGAGGCGGCCACTCAATATTTCTATGAGTTCTCTCAGCATGTTCATTATATCCGGACCGACCGAATCGCCAAAAATCAGCATTGGTACGCTCCGACAGAATACGGAGATTTAGAAATTACAATTAACTTATCGAAGCCGGAGAAAGACCCCGTTGCGATTGCAGCGGAACGGAATATGAAGCAGAGCTCTTATCCAGAGTGCTTGCTCTGCAGGGAAAATGTCGGCTATGCCGGAAGAGTCAATCACCCAGCAAGACAAAACCATCGGATAATCCCGGTAGAAATGGCCGATGAGCCTTGGTATTTTCAGTATTCTCCCTATGTCTACTATAATGAGCATTCCATCGTTTTCTCAGCCGAACATAAGCCGATGAAGATTTCCAAGAAGACCTTTGAAAGATTACTGGAATTTGTAGAAAAGTTTCCGCATTATTTTTTAGGGTCCAATGCAGATTTGCCGATTGTGGGCGGCTCCATTCTGAGCCATGATCATTTCCAAGGAGGAAACCATGAGTTTCCGATGGCAAAAGCTTCGATAGAAAAAGAGTTCTCCTTTAAGGCGTTCCCTCATGTTCAAGCGGGAATTGTGAAATGGCCGATGTCAGTTATCCGCTTAAGCGGTGAAAATCGGAAGGATTTAGTAGAGCTAGGCGATTATATTCTAACCTGCTGGCAAACCTATACCGATGAGAGGGTGGGGATATGGTCTAATACAGGCAACACCCCACATAACACGATCACCCCGATTGCCAGAAGAAGGGGAAAGGCGTTTGAACTGGATCTTGTTCTTCGTAATAACCGAACCAATGAGGAACACCCGCTGGGCATTTTCCATCCTCATGAAGAAGTTCACCATATCAAGAAGGAAAATATCGGGTTGATTGAAGTCATGGGGTTGGCGGTTTTACCCGGAAGACTCAAGGAAGAATTAAGCATTTTAGCGGAATGTATGGTCAACGAAAATACGGCAAGGGAGATCGAGAAATTCCCCGAAGTGCTTAAGCATCTCAGCTGGGCGCAAGGAATTAAGGAGAGCCATCCACTCTTGACTCCAGCCAATATCCAACAGATTTTGCAGGAAGAAGTAGGGAAGGTATTTTCAAAGGTTCTGGAGCATGCTGGCGTATTTAAAAGAAACCAGGAAGGGCAACAAGCATTTGTGAGATTTCTGGACAGGATCGTTCGATAGAGAGGAGAAACTATTGTCTATGCTGAATTTATTGCAGCTCAAAACTAGATTTGCCGAGGAATTTGGAAGTAATCAAGGAGTTCGGGTATTTTTTGCACCCGGTCGAGTGAATCTGATTGGAGAACATACCGATTATAATGGAGGCTATGTGTTTCCGGCCGCTTTGACTTATGGGACATGGGCTCTGGTCAGTCCAAGGCAGGATGGATTGGTGCGGTTCACTTCCGCTAATTTGGAGGTCAAGGCAGAATGTGCCCTGGATCATCTGGTTTATGACAAAGAAGATGATTGGGCGAACTACCCCAAAGGGGTCATCCAGAATTTAATGGCCTACCCCTCTATCTCATCTTCTTTCAGAGGAGCGAATCTATTATATTATGGGAATATCCCTAATGGTGCCGGGCTTTCTTCTTCCGCGTCCATCGAATTAGTCACCGCCCTTGCCATTTCGAAGTTGGTAAACTGCGATATCCCTATGCTAGAACTGGTACAATTATCCCAACAGGCAGAGAATCAGTTTGTCGGCGTCAATTGCGGGATCATGGACCAATTTGCAGTTGGGATGGGGAAGAAGGATCATGCCATGTTACTGAAATGCGATTCGCTGCAGTATGAATATGTTCCTTTTCAGGCAGAAGGGTATAAGCTGGTGATTACCAATACGAATAAAAGACGGGGACTGGCGGATTCCAAATACAATGAGCGCCGCCGGGAGTGTGAACAAGGGCTGTTGGACATCCAGAAGGCGCTTCCCCACATAACCACTTTAGGGGATCTGCGTTATGCGGACTGGGAGCAGGTTCGTGTAACCATTCCTTCCGAGGTAATCCGCAATCGGGTGGAACACGTGGTCAGCGAGAATGAGCGAGTTCTTTT
>JBEQAI010000401.1:0-3566 GCA_041640415.1 Ammoniphilus sp.
AATTGACCTTTCAATATCTTCAATGATCTTTTTCTCGGGCCCAAATTCATCAACGGCATCAACAAGCACATTAAATAAATTGCGATTCACGGGAGCCGTTTTCTCGGCAAGCTCCGATAAAGTATATACGGGCTCGTAACGGGTGTTGCTAAATGCTTTTCGTGTCATCTTATCACCTTTTCTTTAATAGACAATACTCGTTAAATGTAGGGAAGTAGAGGGGGAATATAGGATCAGGGTTGGAGGGAGTGGTAACACCAGTCCCTCCTCTTATTATTTCAACTCCTGCAGTAATTGTTCATAGGGAGTAAGGTCGATATTTTTGGCTTGAAGTAACTTCACGGCTCGTTCCTGCATATTCCCTGGAGAGGCAATTAAATAACCGCGTATAACAGCGTCTCTTGTAACCGTTCCTTCTGCCGCTTCTCTTATTTTCTTTTCAATTCCCATTCTTGCCATTGGTCGTGCAAACACAGGAATCGGCTTTAACAATTCCTCTAACAAATCTTTAGCTTCTTTATCCCATTCCATTTCATTCTTCCTTTCTTCTGCGTATCTTATCTTCTTTAAAAATTCCCATATTGATATGTATATATCCGCAAACTTACCCTCTTGCTTCTTCAATTTACATCATAACCAAGATAATAACAAGATAATAAAAAGATACTCATCCGCAAAGGAAGGTATCTTCAACTGCTGTAGCTTACGTCTGTCCACCGGTACGAACTATCGTGATACGTCCGCTCAATAAACTCGATTCGATGATCGTAAGTCATCATCAAGATCGTCGAAGCTCTTGTGCCGTATTGAGGACTATTGATAAAGATAGGCGACAAGGTTCTCTCCCACTCTAATCCGACACCTGTATTTGGCAGCTTCTCGTCTTCTGCCGTTTCAGCATCACTCAGTATATCAAATAACTTGTCGATGTGGATCTCACTCGCCGTTAGGGCAGCTTCAAACGCGGCTTTTCCCTTTTTAATTTTGGGCCAAGGCGTATTCAGGTCTGCATTGCTTAAACCATAAGTCCCAGATGAAAGTTTTTCCATGGAATTGCTAATCGAGCTATAGTAGTACAACGATACCAGATCAGCCACTACTAAGTTAAATCCTTGATATTCATCTACTCGCCCTTGAAAATCAGTAAGATAGGTCTCAGGATCCACGGACCGTTGGAGATATTGGCTGACTAGTTCTCCCCTTGAACGGAATGTTCGTTTGGAGTGATCATTTTTAGGCCTTCCGCGAAAATTAGTTAGAGCGGCAAAATACCCTGTTTTGCGGTTGACTCCCATCCACGTACCTAATCCTTCTAAGTCTCTTCCCGCTAGTATATCCGGATGATCTGACCATGGGGCCGCTGCTGCGGTTGGTCGTTCGAAAAATTCGTCCCGGTTAGCGGCCACGACCAACCGGTACTTGGGATGCTGGTCATAAGAAAAGAAGAGAATACACATGTTTTTCACCTCGTCTTCTTAAGGGGTTAAAGCTTGCGTAACCTAACACTGCTTATGGAATGGTTAGGTCCTTTTTTCAAGATCAGATGCGCGCGTTCTCTTGTCGGTAAGATATTATGCTGAAGATTGACCGCATTGATCTCCAGCCATATTTTCTTAGCCGTATCCATCGCTTCGGTGTCCGATAGTTCGGCATACCGGTGAAAATAGGATTGGGGATTTTGAAATGCTGTATCCCTTAATAATTGGAAGCGTTCAACATACCATTGAAAAATGTCTTCAATCTTAGCGTCGACATAGATAGAGAAATCAAAGAAATCAGAAACAAATACTCGCGGAATATTCTGGTTTCGATTCCTACTGTTTTGAAGAACATTAATTCCCTCTACGATAATAATATCTGGCTTTCTAATTATTTGCTCTTCTTCTGCTAGGATATCATAATATAGGTGGGAATAAACGGGAACCGAAACTTCGGGTCTTCCCGATTTAATGTCTGCCATAAACCGTATTAATCGGCGGATATCGTAGCTTTCTGGAAAACCTTTTCTTTGCATCAGGCCCCGCTCTTCTAGTACGCGATTGGGAAAGAGAAAACCATCGGTCGTAACCAGCTCCACCTTGGGATGGTTGGGCCAACGAGAAAGAAGAGTCTGTAGGATTCTGGCAGAAGTGCTCTTTCCTACAGCCACGCTTCCAGCAATCCCGATGATATAAGGGACCTTTTCTGTGGTACTGTTTAAAAAAGTATTCGTAGCTGCATGGAGCTCCTGAGTTGCCGCTACGTACAAATTAAGCAGCCGGGAAAGAGGGAGATAAATCTCAGATACTTCATCAAGCGATACTTTTTCATTTAATCCTTTTAAGGCCTCTAATTCATCCTGTGATAACGGAAGTGGAATCGAATCTCTTAATCGAGCCCATTCTTCACGATCAAAGGTTATATAAGGCGAGTAATTTTCATCATGAGATGATCCAGTGAACATGTTCCGTTGGAACCTCCTTTGGTCAAGCCAATATCACAAATTGATAATCCTCATTATAACAAAATAAAAGTCTATGAGAAGAAGATGCATTGGAAAGGATAAATAAAGCGCAAAAAAATTCTGTCCCGCAAAGGAACAGAACTCATCATCGTCTATTTAATCGGAGTGGCATATTGAGCCCACTGCTTAATTTTTTCCCCTGTTTCTTCTACAATGGATACTACTTGCTCTTTTCCCTTTTCTTGCTGTTCCTTGGCTTTCTTAATCATAGCTTCAAATTGATGCCATGATTGCTGCAACGCCTTCTCCTGTTCCTGCCAGCCTTTTTGCAACCATGCTGAGTCAGGGGTGCCCCAGCTTGCCCACTCTAAGTTCGTCTTTCCCGTCCATTTCTCATTCCATTGCTGGAGCAGGGATTGCTGCTGATCAAGACCTTGCTTCAGCCATTCCTGTTGCAGCGAGATCATTTGCTCTGTTTGCTTCGCTAACTGATCTTGAACCTCAAATGTTTTCTTCACCCCATAAATCCATCCATTAACCCAGCTTTGAACTAATTCTTGTGGTTGATACATATCTCTTCCTCCTTATAGGAACACCTAGGTGTAATTTACACCTAAATGGAGGATTTTGTCAACCAAAAATTTAATTTAGAAGCTGCTCTTTCTTGATATATAATGAAATGGATAATGAGGACAGGGGTTATGTGTGATGATAAGATATAAATTCCACTTAGTCGAAAGTGAAAATCCAAACTTCGAAGAAAAAGATCATATCATTTTTGCGGATACCTTAGCTGGAGCCATTGAGAAGTTCGAACGCAAGCATGACATTGAGGCCCCAGCCTATTGGGATGAACCTGCATTCGAGCGCTCCATCGAAGTCATGTTCAGGGATAAGGTTGGGTTAGTGCGATATTTGATCAGTTGGTAATGATAAATGAGTGTCCCTTTTTAGGGACACCCTAACTATCTAAATATGAGTCCAAGTCAAAGCGAGGGTACCTTCTCCAGCATGCACACCAATCGTCGAGCTGATCTCACCTACTGAAATAGGGATTGATGGGTATGCGGCCTCAAGTTCGACCTTCCACTCCTTTGCCTTTTCGGCAACATTTCCATGCATG
>JBEQAI010000402.1:0-3398 GCA_041640415.1 Ammoniphilus sp.
TTGTAATAGGCCTCAGTTGCAACGAGAAACCTACAAATCGACTTCTCATTATGTTACCACTTACTTGCCTAAACTTTTTAGCCAGTTCATCAATCCTGCATTGTTTTGCCACTCGGGAAGCTTATCCGTTACAGTTTGGTTTGCACTTTTCTCTAATGCCTTTCTCTTCATTTCCCCATCAATCCTGGCGTAAATTTCTGTTGTCTGGATATCTACATGTCCGAGAAAATCACGGATGTAAATTAGGTTCACCCCAGACTGAAGCAGGTGAATTGCTTTACTATGGCGAAAACAGTGTGGGGATAGCTTATCCGGAAATAGTTCAGGTGCCGTAGTTCTGGCTTCTGCTGCATATTTCTTAACAATGTAAGCAATACCTTCACGAGTCAGCTTGCCTTTCGACCTATTCTGGAACAGAGGATAATCCCGTGTATGAGGTTCTGTCCAAGCATTCTCGGCCAAATACTGTTTTAAAAGCTGCGCCATCGGTTTCATTAAAGGAACGATTCTGCTTTTGTTCCCTTTTCCTGTGAGTTTAACGGTTGCCGGTTCCGTTGTTCTTACGTCGGACACTTTCAGATCCGCAATTTCTTGCACCCTGGCTCCAGAATCATACAAGAGACTTAACAATATCAGATCCCGCCTGCCACCCTTAGTTTTACTGGCGGGCCTCCCAAGTAAATATTTCATTGCATCCAATGTCATATATTCGACGGTTACATTTTTTGTTTTCTTGATCGGTATGGCAAGTATCTGTTGAGCCGAATAAATATAATCGGGAAATTCAATCTGGAGATATCGGCAAAATGCATGAATGGCAGCCAATCTTACATTACGGGTGGAGGTTTTGCAATGACGAATTTTCTCCAACCATTCGAGAAATTCTTCGATCATTAACTTGTTTAACTCTCCGAGTGTCAATTTGTCGGCGGATCGTTTTTTATGTCCGCTATAAAATTCCAGCAAGAGATGGAAAGTATCTCTGTAGGACATGATGGTATTCGGGCTCAGACCCAGCGTACCTGGAAGATGCTTGGACAGGAATGCGGTTAAATAGTAAGCAAAGTCCGTAGGTTTCATGCCCAATCTACCTCCGGAAAGATATAAGCACATGTATTAGAAACGCTCGTAATCAATTCAGGATAAGCTTCCACAGTCAGTCGTACATAATGCTGAGTTGCCGCGACAGATGTATGACCAAGATAAACAGAAAGAACGGGAAGAGCGCAGTACAAGTCTATTCCCTCGCGGACTTGGTTGGCTAAGGTATGCACACAAAATGTATGTCTTAGATCATGCAGACGGGGGCCTTTCCCCTTGCCTCCATGGGAGATGCCCGTTCTCCATAATAGTTCCCGAAATCGTTTATAGACATTATCATGGGTTAAAGGGGTCCCGTCTTTGTTTCTAAAGAACCAATGTGTTGGATCTGCAAAACGGTTACATTGAATCGCATAGCGCTTAAACATTTTCCCAAGTTCCTCAGACATGGGAATCAGACGATCTTGATTGAATTTTGATGCTCGGATGAACAAGATGCCATTATCCAGATCTACATCAGACACGGTCAGACGGATAGCCTCGGAGATTCGAAGTCCACAACCGTATAGTAATCGGAACAATAACGGGAAGATGATGTGTTTATTGGAAAGAGGATGGGAAGGCATAGAATCACATACATGAATAAAACGTTGAATTTCGTCATGGGTAAAGATATATGGTACAAAATCTCCTCTTCTGACCTTACGTTTTCCAGGCGGGATATAGGCATCATAGCCTCGATGCTGTAGATATAATGCAAACTGGCGTAAGTCACTCGCTCGATGTTCCCATGTCTTCGCAGACTCATTTTTTCTTTTGGCCGTCCAATCCTCTACCAGCGACTTAGACAGTGACCTGTTTTGAATATCATAATCCAATGAAAATTCTGAGAACCTGCGGAGATTCGCAGCAATGGTATCATATTTGTAGCCTAAGTCCCGTTTCATTTTCACGAAATCATGGAGCAACTCATTGAATTCGCCTACAAACCTCTCATTTTTCATGTTAGAACGCCTCCTCACCTTGGTTCCAATCAAACGAAGGCGGAGTCAGGGAACAATTTCTGAGTTGATGGATGTCAATTTTTAAATAAACGGAAGTGGATGACGTGTTGGTGTGACCTAATATCTCCGAGATCACCGGCAGAGGAGTATTTTCTTCTAACATCGCGCTGGCCAAACTGTGGCGTAGTGCATGAGGCCCGTGCCTTTTTCCGTCTTGAATCTTGATCCCTGCCTTCCTCATATGGTGAGTAACAATGCTATGCAGGGTGGGAGCTTCCAACTTGCCGATCGGGGGAATTAATCGAAGGAAAATGGCATTTGTTGTACAATCAGGCCGTGCATATTTTATATAGTCAATCAAGGCAAGACCTACATCCTCCAACAGGGGGAGGGTAACCGGCTTTTCCGTTTTCCCCTGTACAAATTCTAGAGTATTGGTTTCCCATTTCACATTTTCGAAAGCCAAGTCACAGATGTCTTGAGCACGCAATCCGAGTCTGGCAGCAAGCAGGATCATGGCGTAATCGCGTTTACCTTTCGGATTCCCCCGATCAATCGATGTAAGTAGCTTTTCGACATCCTCTTTTGGGTAGGCTGAAGGAATTTTAGTCCTGCTTCTGTAGTTATCCCTTGGTACGGCATAGGCGAAATCCTCCTTAACGAACCCCTTCTGAAACAAATAATGAAATAAGGTACGCAGGGAGCACAATGTGTTATGAATGACCGCTGGAGAGTAATTGGTGAATGTGTTCGTAAACCCAAGAACCAATTCGTGATTCAATTCTCCAATGTCCTCGACTCCACGATGATGGAGATAATCGGAGAACCTGTCCAAATAGATCGAATAGGACTGCAGTGTATCTTCCGAGCATTCTTCCAATCTACGTTGATCAATATAGCCTTGAAACAATGCCTGAAATTGTGGATGGTACGTATGAACTTTCCGCCTTGCCTTGGCGAGTATAATCCCGTGCTGTTGGTAGTCTGTTAATACATTGACTGCCCTTGTACAGATGGATAGGGGCCGCGGTAATTTTTTGAATACGGTAATCCCATATTCTTCTTCCAAAAAATCAAGTCCGATGCCTGCATTAAGGATAGTCCTTTCCTTTTGCAGCATGTATTCCCTCAACTTCATCCATGTTGGAGCAAACTTCTCAATGTAGTTGTCCGAATACTGCGCGTTTTTCAACTCCCCTCGTACTTTTAATATGAGATCATCGATTTCAAACTTCGGGTTGTCCATTTTGTAAAACCTCCAATCATTATTCGGCATAAGTGCCTACATATTAGATCGGAGTATAATGAGAAGTAAGACAATCCTTCATTACTGCTAAATCAATAGAAGCCGGG
>JBEQAI010000402.1:3408-3565 GCA_041640415.1 Ammoniphilus sp.
CAACTTCTCATTATCCCGTACTTCTCATTACCTTTTGACTCTGGCGAGTAGGGCTTGGCATGCAGCAGCTTGGTTCCCATTCGGGCACATACAATGGCCAGTTGCTTGGCGTTATAGACCGAGCCATTATCGACAAAGAGGATTCGTGGAACCCCGC
>JBEQAI010000403.1:0-3555 GCA_041640415.1 Ammoniphilus sp.
ACTTCCAATGCTCCATGTCATCTGAAGTATAAAGTAAAGCGGTTCCTCCTGCTCCCTCTACGCCTGAACCAACCAACTGGTACCACTTGTCCCCATCCTTCCATACATAGGGATCGCGGAATTGCCCTAACATCACTTTTCCTTCTGGCGTATCCCTATGTTCTTCTTGAATCGTTACAGGATCAGGCTTCATGATCCACTGATCTAAGTGGACATCATTGGCATCAGCTGGACGTGCCATGCCTGTCATTTGATTCGGGATCATATCATCGTGCCCGGCTGTGTAGAACAGCACGGGTACGCCGTTCTGATCGTATGCTGCACTCCCCGACCACACCCCGTCGCGTGCAGCTGTCCCTTCTGTCGGGCTTAAGGCCATCGGCCGGTCTTCCCAATGAATCAAATCATCACTCGTCGCGTGTCCCCAATGGATCTGATGCCAAAAAGGACCGGCCGGGTTGAACTGATAAAATAAATGGTATTTTCCTTTATAGTAAATAGGGGCATGCGGTTCATTCATCCAATGCTGCGGAGCGGTAAAATGGTAATTCGGGCGATAGCGATCACCTTTAAAAACCGTTCTGTCAAACGACGTATCCGGTTTTGGAAACTCATCGTTAAAGGTTTCACTCACCTTTTCGTATTGCTGCTTCACCTGTTCATCGCTGAATGCTCGATTGTACAGTGAGACATTGTCCATTAATCCATTAAACATATTCACATGAAAAGCATCGGAAACGGCAACGGCCTGATTATGTTTACCCACCAGCAAGGGTTGGCTTTCAGCGGGCGTAAGCTCACTGTTTTCAGGCACTTCCTTTTCTTGTACGAGCTCGCCGTTTAAATACAGGGAAATTTTATGTTGTTCTTGATGGAATTGCGCAACAAGATAAGACCATTCATCTTTCGGCAGGATGTTTCCCTGCGGTGACCACATTTCGTGCCATTCGCCGTTAAGAGCCAACTGAAAGGTCACATAACCATGCCGTCCCATTCCAACAAGGAATCCTTGCTTATCTTCTTTATGATGTTGATTGATAATGACCGATGGTTGTCCGTTATCTCCCCATTCATAAGCTCTCGGCGCAACCCATGCTTCGATGGCAAAAGACCCTGTTGGCTGGTGAACCTTCTCAGGGGCCAGTTCAAGCCAAGTCGAATACCCGTCAAACAATAAGGACGTGCCGCTGATGCCGCCTTTCCATTCGGGATCTGATTCCAATGCATAATGAATCGTTGACGGCGCGTGTTGAGCGTGATCATAAGTGACCTTTCCGTTTCCTTCATCAAATTTCCATTGGTGGAGAGCTAGATCGCTCGGTTTATTCATGGGTTTATTCATGGGCTTATCCATAACAGCTTCTATTATCATGACGATGGCGAGTCCCATTAGTCCTATCCATACCATCTTTTGCTTACTCATCTTAACCTCCTTATCTGATTCATTGACATAAAGGGAGGGTTAGGATAACACTAATCTGTTATAAATCCGATGAATTTGCATCGAAATGTATACCAATTCCATTTCCGGGAGTTCAAAATCATATTCCTCCCTTACGAAATGGCCTACTTGTTGAGCGCAGGAAAAAGCTTCTATATACTTTTCTTTCACCATTTCCGACATTTCCGGGTCTAAATCAAAAAATGATTCGCCAGTTTCCGAACGCTGTACGGCATAGCGCAAATGCGTGATCAATCGCTCATAAGAAACCGAACCTTCATCCATCTTGATATTTAGGCTGCTTTCAATGATGTCTACCATATCCCGGATCATGGACGTGATGTCCAATGTTTTTTCCATATCTCCGGCATTCATCTTCGCCGTGTGGATATGCAGGGCAATATACCCCACCTCATCCTCCGGGATTTCAATCTCCAGCTTCTCGAGAATCAACGATTTTGCCCAGCATCCAATTTGAAATTCTTTCGGGTACAGTATCTTGATTTCATTAAGTAAGGTGTTTTTGATCACCATTCCCTTGGTCAATCGTTCAAGGGCAAATGACAAGTGGTCGGTAAGGGCGATATGAATATGCTCATTTAATGAAACGCCCAGCTCTTTTTCCGTATAGGATATGATTTCCTCTGCGACTTGGATATGCTCCTCAGGCAGGGTCGTTACGATTTCTTCAAACTTTTCGTACTCTGACCTATCTTTCATGACAAAGATTTTTTCAATTTTCGATTGAACGACGATATCGTTCTTTTTCTTCTGGAAACCGATCCCTAACCCCATGACAATTTTTTCTTCTCCCTGATCACTCGCCAGAACGGTATTGTTATTTAATATTTTTTTGATTTTCATGGTGTTCCTCCTTTATTCCCATGATCCAAGTCGCCAAAAACGCAGAAACAACCGAAACGGCAAAGCCGATGAGATAGTGGATGAGGTTCGGCAACCCAAGCGGCGCAATGATCGCAATCATGGGAATTCCCGTCAATCCGTAGGCATTTGCTGCGACATGCATATATGCAACATACGCTCCGCCTAGTGCCCCTCCAATCGCCGCCCCAATAAATGGCTTCACTAACCGAAGGTTAATTCCGAAAATCACCGGCTCAATGATGCCCAAAAACGATGAAAAGGCAGCAGGTATGGCAATCTCCTTCAGTTTCTTATTTTTCGTTTTGAAAAATACGGCTAAAGCGGCCCCGCCTTGGGCAACATTCGCCATTGACCATATGGGCAGCAAAAAGTTGACTCCAACCTTCGGATCAGCGAGCAGCCCTGCCTCTATCGCGTGTATGCTATGATGCAATCCGCTAATCACAACGAATGTATAGATCCCCCCAAAAAGCAATCCGGCCATGAGTCCGCCGAATTCAAAGAGATGGACCAGACTTTCTGTAATCAAGTGGCCTATCCACATGCCCAATGGCCCCATCACAAACAGGGAGATGAAGCCCGTAAAGGCAACAGTTAAGAAAGGGACAACCAATAAATCCAAATGCTCAGGAACCCATTTTCGCAAGCCTTTTTCCACCCTGCTCATCACGTAGACCGATAGCAAAATCGGGATGACTGTACC
This sequence comes from Ammoniphilus sp., assembly GCA_041640415.1. Lineage (GTDB taxonomy): Bacteria > Bacillota > Bacilli > Aneurinibacillales > RAOX-1 > YIM-78166. Next base: position 3,030 of record JBEQAI010000403.1, read on the forward strand.
TTGATAACCAATCAATGCGATGCTTAAGCCAAGCACATCGATATATTCCGGGACCCTGTTTCCGATTTCCGAGGGATTCAGTAATGCAGGGTGGGTCAAGATGCCGCCTATGACAGCTCCCAGGAATGGATGGCTCCCGAATTCTTTGGCGGAACTAAATCCGATAAGGATAGGTAATATAATAAAGGCGGAACTCGCTAAAATATGAAGGATCGTCATCCAAGAACTCTCCGGAGCTATCCAGTCAAAGGCCTGCACCATGCCGATGAAGCCCATTAATAAGCCGCTCGCCACAATGGCGGGGATAATGGGGACGAAGATGCCGGATAAGGTCTTGACAAATCTGGGGAGTGGCTCCCTCCGATTTTCTTTGATGCGAGGCTTAGGATGAGCCGATTTAAGACCCTCCGCTTCCATCAGCGCCTTATAAATTCTGTTTACTCTGCCTGCCCCAAAAATAATTTGAATTTGCCCGTGTCTCGTATACACCCCTTCCACACAATCCAACTTTTCAATGGACTCGATA
>JBEQAI010000404.1:0-3554 GCA_041640415.1 Ammoniphilus sp.
GCTGAAGAAGGGATTCCTGAAGATATTGACTATAAGGATGAGGATTAAAGTGACTTTCTTAGGAAAGTCCTTTTTTTTCTTGCATTTTAGGGAAGATTAAACAAGAGACATCTAATGATAGGGGGTTCTTTATAGGATGGTTACTAGAGTCCTAAAAGAGCTATGGATTCAATTTGACAGGGATGATCTTCTCGGCTTGTCCGCTCAATGTGCATATTATTTTCTACTCTCGCTGTTTCCCTTTTTGCTTTTTTCCTTAAGTTTATTAGGCTATTTGCCGATTACCTCAGAACAGGTCATGGATGTGGTTCAGGACTATATTCCTGAAGGGGTTTCCCTGGGCATGGAGGAGCATCTTCGATCCATCCTTGATATCAAGCGTGGAGGAACCCTATCCTTTGGGATTTTATTTAGTCTATTTACTGCTTCAGGTGCCATGGATGCCATTGTCAAAGCGGTCAATAAGGCTTACGGTCTACCTGATCGAAAGAGTTTTATTCATTCGCGTTTTCTTTCTATAGTGTTGACGATAAGCATGTTGGTCGTTGTCGTCTCTGCCTTGATATTGAGCGTATTCGGTCATTCCATTGGAGAGTGGATGCATGCTCAGCTCCATATTTCCAAGGAAACCATTAACTTATGGCATGTCCTTCGTTGGACCATCAATTTTGTTATTGTCACCACGGTATTTATTGGCATCTATTTTTTCGCCCCTAATACCTGCATCAACTGCAAGGATGTCATTCCTGGGGCTGTTATCGCAGCCTTGGGGTGGCAGATTACTTCTCTTGGGTTTTCTTATTACGTAAACAACTGGGGAAATTATTCGGCTACCTATGGGAGCCTGGGAGGAGTGATCGTCTTGATGCTTTGGTTTTACCTTTGTGCATTGAACATTTTGATTGGCGGAGAGATCAATGCCATCAACTATGCGTATAAAGAAAGAAGGAGAACAGTAGGATAAATGCTCAATCTATGATAAAATATTGATTTGTGAGTGTAAATTTATTATAGGAAGAGGATTTATCAATATGATAAGTACAAATGGTGTTACGCTGCGCTACGGGAAGCGCGCCCTGTTTGAAGAAGTGAATATAAAGTTTACTCCAGGGAACTGCTATGGTCTGATAGGGGCTAATGGAGCGGGTAAGTCTACATTCCTTAAAATATTATCCGGAGAGATTGAACCCAATAAAGGCGAGGTGATCATGAATCCGGGGGAACGCTTGGCCGTTCTGAAGCAAAATCATTATGAATTTGACGAATTCGAGGTCCTAAAGACCGTCATTATGGGTCACAAGCGACTTTACGACATCATGGAAGAAAAAGATGCGCTCTATTCCAAGGCTGATTTTACTGAAGACGATGGCATGAGAGCGGCTGAGCTTGAAGGTGAGTTTGGAGAGCTGAACGGGTGGGAAGCAGAAGCCGAGGCAGCCGAATTGTTGATGGGTTTGGGAATTGCCAAGGACCTTCATGACAAGAAGATGAAAGAATTAGATGGAAACCAGAAGGTTCGTGTTTTGTTGGCACAAGCCTTGTTCGGTCGCCCGAACAATTTGTTGCTGGATGAGCCGACCAACCACTTGGACGCTGAATCCATCGCATGGCTGGAAAACTTCTTGCTCAATATTGATGACAATACCACCGTTATCGTTGTATCCCATGATCGTCACTTCTTGAACACGGTATGTACGCACATCGCAGACATTGACTTTGGTAAGATTCAGCTATATGTTGGTAACTATGATTTCTGGTATGAATCCAGCCAGTTGGCTTTGCAATTAGTAAGAGACCAAAACAAGAAGGTGGAAGAAAAACGCAAGGAGCTGGAAAAGTTTATTGCTCGCTTTAGCTCCAATGCATCCAAAGCAAAGCAAGCCACTTCCCGCAAAAAGCAACTAGAAAAGCTCACGCTTGACGATATCAAGCCTTCCTCCAGAAAATATCCTTATATTAACTTCAAGCCGGAGAGAGAAGCAGGCAAGCAAATCCTGACGGTGGATCAGATCTCAAAGGAATTAGAGGGAGAAAAGCTGTTGAATCAAGTGAGCTTTGTAGTAAATAAGGGCGATAAAATTGCTTTTGTCGGTCCTAACGGAAATGCGAAATCTACCTTATTTAAAATCCTCATGGGTGAGCTTGAAGCAGATGGAGGAGAATATGCATGGGGTGTGACAACTTCTCAAGCTTATTTCCCGAAAGACAACTCCGGGTATTTTGAAGGGGTAGATCTCAATCTTGTGGATTGGCTTCGCCAATACTCTAAGGATCAAGATGAAACCTTTGTCAGAGGCTTCTTGGGACGCATGCTGTTTTCGGGAGAAGAATCCTTAAAGAAAGCTAGTGTTCTTTCCGGAGGAGAAAAAGTTCGATGCATGCTGTCTCGTGTCATGCTGACGGGGGCTAATGTACTCATCCTGGATGAACCTACAAATCACTTGGATCTTGAATCCATTACTTCGCTAAATAATGGACTCATTGATTTTGATGGAACAGCTCTATTCGTGTCTCACGACCATCAGTTTGTCCAAACCGTGGCCAATCGGATTATTGAGATTACACCTAAAGGTCTCATTGATAAAATGATGTCTTATGATGAGTACCTGGCCAGTCCGGAAGTCCAAAAATTAAGAGAAGAACTTTATGCTTAAATATCATTCAGGGCTACCTTTAAGGGTTAGCCCTGTTTTCTTTGCTGATTCAGAAATTGCCGAACCCAAGCTGTACAGTCCGATCGGTCATAGCTTCGATACAATTCCTCTGCTTTTCGAAGAGGGTCCCCAAAGAAAAAGCGTTCATAGAGTACCTGACGGGTCCCAAACGAACTCATGCACAGCTCCCAAGCCAGCCGGTATAGTTTCGTTCGTTCGTAGCCATCTTGATTATTTGTTTGCAGAAAATGAATCATGTCTTCTCCGATTGGAGATTGAAAGGTTTCCTCACTAGGAATAGTCATCAAAGCACTAGAGCCTATCCATTGCATGATCTCCATCATTCGGGGATACATTTTTGGAAAGTATTGTCGTGCAGCTATTAGGGGCCGGTAATCCGGCAACATGCTTCCCCAACGGTCTGTTGCGGCCTGGTATTCGGAAGATAGCAATAACCCTCTTAAGGTTTCAAGAGCTACGATGACTTCTCCCATTTTATCTTGGACGTCAGGGCGATGCCCCATGTTCATGGTATCTGTCATCAACTGGAGTATACCTAGCGCAAATTCCGTTTTTACCACATTTTTCGCTAACACCTGATGGGTGATGTGGATTGAAACTTGGCTTTCCCTATATAGCTTATTAACCACATCGGGCTTGCCGTAGAAAAAGACGCGATGCCAGGGAACTAATACTCGATTAAAGACGACAATCGAATCCATCTCCTCAAACCGTGAGGAAAGGGGATAGTTAAAGTGGGATCCTCCATAATTCAAAGCCTCTCGGCACACAAAGGTTAGGCCTGGGGTATCGCTTGGTATGGCAAAGCCAAAGGTACAAGGATCATGGTCCAACCAACTAGCCGACGAATTGGAAACAACTAGGATTTCATCGGTGAGT
>JBEQAI010000405.1:0-3532 GCA_041640415.1 Ammoniphilus sp.
GTAGCCCAGATGATTGGTGTCTACAAAGAAGAACGTTTAGAGAACGAGGAATATTGGAAGTATGTAGATCGAGTAGGTATCGAGCACATTCAAGCTACGGTGGATCGTATCCTAGTCACTGCTTAAGGTTCCTCGGTGAGGGGTGAAGAGGTTGGCTGAACAGCAACCTGAACAAGAATTTTATCTTTATAAGCTTGAAGCTGTACTGGAAGAAAACAAACTGATGACCATCATTGTGATGGCAGATTCAGATGTCAAGGCGTTCACGTATGCCGAGAATAACCTTCTTCGGCATACGATCGCCCCACCGCGGGTCAAAGAGCTTAGCATTGTGCAGAAGAAGCCGATGACTCGAGGCGGAGTGGGCTATGTCGTAGAGACGCTTCAGTTTTAATGTAGAGAGAAGGCTTGTCTTCCTTCTCCCTTTTTTAAATTAATACCGACTATTCGCATATGATTATTTAAATAGACTACTATCTCTACATAAAGGAGGAGGTTAGGTATGAGTACTGGAACGGTTTCGTTTCATACGTTACTAGATGAGGATTATGATCGGATTAATGCAGAGTTAGCTGCCAAAGACACTTTAGACGTGCTTCGCTGGGCTTACCAAACTTTTGAAGACGAACTCGTTTATGCTTGCAGCTTTGGGGCAGAAGGCATGGTTTTGATCGATTTAATCTATAAAGTTCGTAAGAACGCGAAGATTATTTTCCTGGATACCAACAAGCACTTTAAAGAAACATATGAACTGATTGCTCGCGTAAAGCAAAGGTACCCTGAGCTTCGCATCGAACTGCAAGAACCTGAACTCACACTTGAGCAGCAGTCACAAGAACATGGAGATGAGCTGTGGAAGACGCAGCCGGATCTCTGTTGCCAAATCCGTAAAATTAAACCATTGAATAAAGCGTTAAAAGGGTCACGTGCTTGGCTGTCCGGATTGCGCAGAGAGCAATCGCCTACTCGTGCGAACACGCAATTTGTGAACAAGGATCGAAAATTTGAGTCCTTGAAGATCTGTCCGCTCATCCATTGGAAGTGGGAGGATGTTTGGAATTATATCAAACTCTTTAATTTGGAGTACAACGTTTTGCATGATCAAGGCTATCCTAGCATCGGCTGCGAAACCTGTACCTTGCCAGTTGCCGATGGCGGCGATTCAAGGGAAGGACGCTGGGCTAACTCTAAGAAAACAGAGTGCGGTTTGCACTTATCCTAAAACTTAAACACAATTTGGAGGGAAATTTGATGAGCTTGAGTCAACCACATGGCGGAACATTAGTAAATCGCATTGATTTGGAATTGGATTATTCTACCGTTACAAAGGAAGTACAATTAGATGGCTTTGCCCTTTCTGACCTTGAATTGATTGCTATTGGTGCATATAGTCCAATTACAGGCTTCTTAACCGAGAAAGACTATATCTCTGTAGTCGAAACCATGAAGCTAAGCAGCGGGCACGTTTGGAGTGTTCCTATCACATTGCCGGTTAGTGAAGAGGAAGCAGGGCGTTTAAGCGTGGGCGACCAAGTGAAGCTGGTTCACAAAGGATCCGTTTACGGAGTGTTAACGTTAGAGGATATCTATCGTCCGAATAAGCTCAATGAAGCAGAAAAGGTTTATCGTACAACTGACGAAGCACACCCCGGTGTGAAAAAGCTCCTCGAAAGACCGGATGTTTATCTTGGGGGTTCCATTGTCTTGGTGCAACGCCCTGAGGTCAACCAATTCAAGGAGTTCTATCTTGATCCTGTAGACACCCGTGCGGTATTTCAAGAAAAAGGCTGGAAAACGGTTGTTGGCTTCCAAACCCGTAATCCTGTTCACCGTGCTCATGAATATATCCAAAAAGCAGCCATGGAAATCGTGGACGGATTATTCCTCAACCCGCTTGTAGGGGAAACCAAATCCGATGATATTCCTGCCGATGTAAGAATGGAGAGCTACCAAGTTCTACTGAAAAATTATTACCCACAAGACCGAGTTTTCCTTGCGGTATTCCCAGCAGCGATGAGATACGCTGGTCCGCGTGAAGCAATCTTCCATGCGATGGTTCGTAAAAATTATGGATGCACGCATTTTATTGTCGGACGCGACCATGCAGGGGTAGGCAACTATTATGGAACGTATGATGCGCAGTTGATCTTCAACAACTTCACGGCAGAAGAGCTAGGCATCCAGCCGCTATTCTTCGAGCATAGCTTCTATTGCAAGAAATGCGGCAACATGGCTTCTACCAAAACTTGTCCACATGGCGCAGAAGATCGCTTGATTCTTTCCGGTACGAAAGTACGAGAAATGCTAAGCAAGGGTGAAATTCCGCCAGTAGAATTCAGCCGTAAGGAAGTTGTCGAAGTGTTAATCCGCGGCATGCGCGTAGAATCTTACACATAGAAAAGAGGGGTATAGATGGCAAATCAAGCTGCAACGAATATCGTCTGGCATTCTGCGACCGTGACCAAGGACGATCGTCAAGCATTAAATGGGCATAAAAGTTGTGTTCTTTGGTTTACAGGCTTATCGGGTGCCGGCAAATCCACGCTAGCGAATGCGGTTGAAAAACGTTTATATGAACTGAACAAGCGGACATATATCTTAGACGGGGATAACGTGCGCCACGGACTCAATAAAGATCTAGGGTTTAGCGCGGCCGACCGGACGGAAAATATCCGCCGAATCGCGGAAGTGTCCAAGCTTTTTGTTGATGCTGGTCTGATTTCGGTAACCGCCTTTATCTCGCCGTTCCGTGAAGATCGTCAGATCGCGCGTACCCTCTTGGCTCCAGGAGAGTTTATTGAGGTTTATGTGAAATGTTCGCTGGACGAATGTGAAAACCGCGATCCGAAAGGCTTATATGCTAAAGCCCGCAATGGTGAAATTCCTAATTTCACAGGCATTTCCTCCCCTTACGAGGAGCCGCTAGAGCCTGAGCTCGTGGTCGAAACGGATCAATTAAGCTTAGAGGAAAGTGTTGAAAAGGTCATTGCCTATCTTCAATACCGCAATATTATATAGCAGACCGGGCTTCCCGGTCTTTTTCTATTTGGAAAGATATGCTAAGGTGAATAGGAGGTGATTTCCTTTTATGACAACCTTATATATCGACCATGTAGGCCGGAAGCTTTCGATACCAGCCGTCCCAAGGCGAATCGTTTCGTTATGTCCATCGATTACCGAAACCTTGTATGCTCTTGGGTTAGCGTCGTCCATCGTAGGTCGCACCCAGTTTTGTATTCACCCCGCAGAGCAGGTTTCCTCGAGCACCATGGTTGGAGGAACCAAGCAAGTGAAGCGCGAGCTCATTGAGCAGTTGCAGCCTGATCTGATTATTGCAGAGAAAGAAGAAAATCCTAAAGATATGGTGGAGGACCTAGCACAAGACTATCCGGTTTATGTCGTGAATGTAGAAACCTATGAACAGGCCTTGCAGATGATTAGAGACCTAGGACACATTACAGGGAAATCGACAGAAGGCGATGGTTTAGCCGCTTCCATCGATCAAGCTTTTCAGCAAATTCAGAAGGGATCC
>JBEQAI010000406.1:0-3528 GCA_041640415.1 Ammoniphilus sp.
CGGAAAACCCTAGCATTCCCAGTACAGCTGCGTGCTCTTTTCCAGGAGCGTGCGGAAGCGGAATACCCGCAATTTTGCCCTTCAGATCAGGATTTTGCTTTAAAATGGCACCAATAGTGTGCGGACCGGTTACCATCATTGCCGTTTTTTCCGATGCCATGAGGCTCACTGCTTCCGCATAGCCCGTCTGCAGCGGTCCTGGAGGTACGACGTCGTGCTTGGTCACCAGTTCCCCGAAGAACTTGAACGCTTCGATCGCTTCCGGTGAATCATATTGCGTTTCCCATTCCCCTTTGTCGTTCTGGACTAGCTCGGAAGCTCCAAAGGTGTGCATGATTGGCACGAATCGAGAGCCGCCGGAACCGTTCTTGGTTCCTACCATGGCAAATCCCCAGCGGTCCACTTTGCCATCCCCATCCGTATCCTTGGTCATCTTCTTTGCTGCTTCCAGAAATTCATCCCATGTCTTGGGAGGCGTGATTCCTTCTTGCTCAAACCAATCCTTGCGGAAGAGAAGCCCAGTCGGGATAGTAAACCATGGGACAAATTGCAGCTGTCCATCAATGGTTGCTTCATTTAATGTAGCAGGGTAAAAGCCCTTGATATATTCGTCACCCAGGATCGGCGTTAAATTTTCTGCCAGTCCCATTTCGTAAGCCTTTCCATAAAACTCAGGGGAGTTAATGAAGATGTCCGGGACTTCCCCTCCGGTCGCCATGGTGGTTAGTTTGGCGTATACCTCATTCATTGGTACTCCGATAAATTCGATTTTTACATGGGGATTTTGCTTCATATATTCATCGGCATAGTATTTTTCCACTTCGCCTTCCGGTTTTTCCACAACGGTCGGAGAAAGAAGTTTCAGAGTAATGGCTTCACCGGATGAACCGGATGTAGTGCCTCCGCTTGAACCGGCTCCTGTGTCGGCTCCGTTGGAGGTACTGCTTTGCTGTCCTTGTCCGCATCCCGCCAACAACACGGCAGAAGCGAGTGCGGTAGATAGAATACGGCTTAACATCTTACTCTTTTTCATTATTTGACCCTCCCATGTAAACTGTTTTTTTATCCTAAGCAGCGGCATTACCAATCTGCTACAGAACCATCTTCATGATAAAGGCGAGGCGTGTCCCAGTTTCCTTCATACAGCTTTTCCTTCATAAGCTCCTCATCCAGTTCGATTCCTAGGCCAGGCCCTTCAGGAAGCGAAATATAACCGTTTTCAATTTTAAATGGTTTTTTCAGGAAGCCCACTCCTAGATCGGACAGATCATCAAGTGTAGGATGCTCCTGGATTAAAAAGTTGGGGGTACAAGAATCCAATTGCAAGCAGGCCGCTAAAGAGATTGGTCCCAACGGATTATGTGGTGCTACCGCCCCATAGTAAGCTTCAGCCATCGCAGCAATTTTTTTCGATTCAAAGATCCCTCCCGCATGGCACAAATCCGGCTGAACAATAGATACTGCCTGCTTCTCTAAAATCTCACGGAAGCCCCACTTGGTAAACAATCTCTCCCCCGTCGCAATGGGAATGGTGGTCGATTGAGCCACTTTGACTATCGCCTCCGCATTCTCCGGTAAGCAAGGCTCCTCAATAAACATCGGATAGTAGGGCTCAAAGGCAGAAGCCAATCGGATCGCCATGGCCGGGCTTACTCGACCATGGAAATCAATAGCAATGTCCATTTCTTTGCCTACGGCCTTTCGAATCGCAGCCAACCGTTCCACCTGGTTATTCAGGTAAGCCAAGCTATCTACGATTTGCACCGGTGCATCAATCCCGATCTTGATCGCTGTAAAGCCCTGTTCCTTCCGAAGCAAAGCCTTACTGACGGAATCCTCAATGGAATCACCATGGCAATGGGCATACATGCGGATCTTGTGACGGCAGGCCCCTCCCAGCATTTCATACACCGGGATATTGTAAAATTTCCCCTTGATGTCCCAGAGTGCTTGTTCAATACCGCTTATCGCACTGGTCAGGACGGGTCCACCGCGATAAAAGGCTCCCCTGTACATCGCTTGCCAGTGATGCTCTATCTTAAGCGGATCTTGCCCGATCAGGTAGGATTCAAGCTCCCGGATAGCCGTCTCTACCGTTCGCGCTCTCCCTTCCACGATGGGCTCCCCGTATCCGACCAGGCCTTCATCGGTTGACACCTTCAGAAACATCCATCGGGGCAGAACATGAAACATTTCCAATTTCGTAATCTTCATGGCTTGTATCCTCCCAGCAGGTGATTCAATTAACTAATATCCAAGCTTTTTCTCTGAGTGTCTAGATTCTCATCCCCTAGGCCTAAAGCAGCAGCGCTCCTGCGAACTCGGCCGGCTGATTCACGAATGATCAGCTTCGGCATGACTTCTATTCTCTGCGGCGGCTTTTGTCTCTTCCTCTGGATTTTTTTGATTAATAGCTCGGCTGTTTTTACTCCCATCTCAAAAGCTGGTACCGCAACAGTAGTCAGCGGGGGATCAAGCAACGGCGACCATTCAAAATCGTCATAGCCAACGACAGAAATATCCATCGGAATAACTAGACCCGCTTGTCTCACCCCTTTCAATACTTCCAACGTTAAGTAAATATTCGTGGTTAAAAAAGCGGTCGGTTGGTCAGGCCTGTTCAGCAAGTCCCGCGTGATTTCTACCCCGTTCCCTTTTTCAGGCCGGCAGATTTTGATGAGCGATTCATCGATGGGAATGCCGTTCTTCTCTAAGCAAGCTTTGTAGGCCTCTAGCCTCTCCGTCCGTACAAGAATGTTCTCGACGGGATAAAGGAATATGGCAATCCGGCGATGCCCCAATCCGATCAGATATTCCATCGCTTCAATTGTGCCTGCGGTATTGTTGGCTACAACCGTATCCTCTTTGATGACATCGGGCGTGCTGTTGATAAAAACAAACGGGTATTTTTCTGACTTTAATTCGTCAAAAATTCGGGAATGTGGATTAACCGTATTAATGATCAAGCCATCAACCTGCTTGTTTTGAAGTCTTGAAATATTCTCTTCCTCGTTTTCCGGGCTCATGGCAGAATCGCTGAACATGATTCCATACCCATTTCGCATGCATTCGTCCTGCACTCCTTTCAGAACGTCCGTCCAGAAGGGAGACAAATCCGCCAAAACGATTCCGATAATTCGCGTCTCCTTCTTTTTTAGGCTCTGGGCCACGGAATTGGGTTTATAGTTCAGTTCTTGAATCGCCTGCTGAATCTTCTGCTTCATTTCCTCCGACATGTATTCATAGTTTTCATTTAATACTCTCGATACGGAACTTTTTGAAACACCTGCCCTTTTTGCTACGTCATCAATCGTTGCCATAGGCTACACCTTTCTCGAACCGTTTTCTCAAACCGGTTTCTGAAATCGGTTTCTGAAACCGGTTTAAGAAGATTTTACCAAGGGTTTTCAAAATCGTCAATATTTTTCTAAAAAAAGAACTTACCCTCTATAACACTTGACAAACTGCCTTTTCTACTAGCCTTAAAAAGACGCACAAAAGGGCATATTTTATAGAAATGGATGGAAT
>JBEQAI010000407.1:0-3502 GCA_041640415.1 Ammoniphilus sp.
TTCGCCACGGGCATACCTATTTAGATATTCAAGAGGAATCGAAAGCAAGTTCAGCAAGCATTTGCAGGGTCAAGACCTGTTTAAACTACGGAAATGGCGGATATAGCCTTGTCTTAGATCGACTGGAAAATAACTAGGGGGAATTTACCATGAGTTTAGAAACGATGAATCTACCATCCACAAGTTCATTTGACCTGTTTACAAAAATTCAAGACCATGAACAAGTATTATTTTGCAATGATCCGGCAACAGGATTAAAGGCCATCATCGCCATTCATGATACGACCCTGGGTCCAGCCTTAGGCGGCACAAGAATGAAGCCTTATGAAACCTTTGAGGAAGCCTTAGAGGATGCTTTGCGATTATCCAAAGGGATGACCTATAAAAATGCGGCAGCTGACAATGACTTTGGCGGTGGGAAAGGGGTGATTATTGGAGATCCAACTAAGGATAAAACGCCAGAGCTATTTCGAGCTTATGGACAATTTATCGATTCCTTACATGGCCGATTCTATACAGGAACAGATATGGGAACGGTCCTGGACGATTTCGTTCATGCCTATAAGGAAACCAACTGTATAGCTGGTTTGCCTGAAGAGTACGGGGGTGGCGGTGAAACATCCATCCCTACCGCGCTAGGGGTTTTATACGGTATTCAGGCCGTTGCCAATCGATTATGGGGACACGAAAATTTAACGGGAAAAAGATTTGCTGTTCAAGGATTAGGGAAGGTCGGTTTTAAAGTAGCGGAACATTTGCTAGAACAGGGAGCTGATTTATACATCACCGATGTTTCTAACGAAGCCGTGCAAGCATTAATCGAAAAAGCCAAACAAATGGGGGGAAAGGCCGTCGCGGTCAAGGGAACGGATATTTATGGAACCGATGCCGATATCTTTGTTCCTTGTGCGATAGGAGGCATTATTAATGATCAAACCATCGATCAGCTCAAAGTAAAAGGAATCGTGGGCGCAGCCAATAACCAGCTTCTTCATGAATATCATGCGAAGAAGCTAAAAGAAAAAGGAATCCTCTATGCCCCTGATTATATTGTAAACAGCGGCGGCGTGATTCAGGTAGCCGATGAATTATATGGACCGAACAAAAGCAGAGTTTTGAGCAAAACGAAAACGATCTATCGTTCGATACTTGAGGTTCTAAAACAATCCGAAGAAGAAAATATGACGACGTTAGAAGCAGCAAATCTCATGTGCGAGAAAAGACTGAATCTAAGAATGAAAAGAGATAGCTTCTTTTCTCCGCATCTGCGCCAAAAATGGCAGATTCGCCGTTAGGGACTTCCCGCTAGATAGATTATTATGATAGTATATTCTTACAACTTAATAGCTTTAGTTAATTGCTTGATGGTGCTCTTAAATTTAAGAGCTTAATAGGGAAGTTCGGTGTGAAACCGACGCGGTCCCGCCACTGTGTAGAGGAGTGCATATACGTAATCCACTGTTTTGTTTCATACAAAATGGGAAGGAGTAAATGCATGTTGATTCCAAGCCAGGAGACCTGCCATAAGCACGAACACATAAAATACTCACGAGGATGGGGTGATGTGTAAACAAGTGTAGATTCGTGGAATCTTTCTGTCTTTTTTTTGTTTACATTGGCATCTCTTTTAGTAGAGATGCTTTTTGCGTTGATCATGATACCCTGAAGGAATCAAACCAAACGGAGGATAAAAATGAAACGGAAATGTAATACCCTATTTATGCTAGTATTTTTAATGCTTATGATCTCTGGTTGTGGCAATGCCCAACCGATCACAAACAATCAGGAAGCACCCAAAGAAGCTTCTTATCAGCCCGTTGAAATCCAGAATAATGATCGAGTCATTACGTTTACAGAAGCACCCAAACGTGCCGTTACCCTAAATCAACATGTAACCGAAGTGATGCTTGCGCTTGGATTGGAAGATTCCATGGTTGGAACAGCTTATCTGGATGATGAGATTCTACCGGAATATCAGCAACAGTATGCCAAGATACCAGTTCTATCCGACAAGTACCCATCCAAAGAAGTACTAGTGGCTGCAGAACCCGATTTTGTCTATGCCGGCTGGATAAGTGCATTCAGCGAGAACAATTCAGGATCCATCGAAGAGTTAGAAAAAATGGGAATGAAGGGGTATATACATGAATCCTCCTTGATCGTCGGACCCACTTTGGAGGATGTATACATGGACATCATAAATATCGGGAAGATCTTCAATGTTGAGGCAAAAGCAATCGAATTAAAAGAAAACATGCAAAAAGAAATGAAGCAAATTCAAGAAAAGATCGGGAAAGTTGAATCCCCTATTCCCGTCTTCGTCTTTGATAGTGGTGAAGAGAGCCCCTTTACGGTGGGGAAGAACTATATGACTCAATTGATCGCACTTGCAGGAGGACAAAACGTATTCTCAGACCTGGAGAAAAATTGGGGAAATGTGAATTGGGAAGAGGTTGTTCAGCGCAATCCTGAAATCATCGTTATTGTAGATTACGGAGAGCAAACTGCTGAGCAGAAAATCAATCAGCTAAAGTCCAATCCAGCGTTGACCAGCGTGCCTGCAATCGAAAATGAACGATTTGTCGTTCTACCGCTATCTGCCGCAGCAGAAGGGATTCGTGCTCCGATGGCACTTCAAATTCTAGCAGAAGGCTTCTACCCTGATCAATTCAAGAAGTAGGTGACAAGTTTGCGCCATACCCATCGCTTTTTGCAAGGGGCAGTCAGATTCTGGGAAAAACAAGGTTTCCGCATTCGGTTAGAGTCTAGGGACTCTTATGAAACCGTGCATATGGACAAGAGTTGCTCATGATCCAATGACGTTTCATGAGTTCAAAAAAAAGTAATAATTATCTCAAACTTCGCAGAGTGAAATTGGCAAATAAGCCTTGATATAGTTGGGCAGGCCGGCCATCCACTGTTGAAGTTAACTTTTAATTAGTTTTCTTACTTTGCTATTTGTCTTTTTTAGGGTATCTTCAAGAAGCTCGATTAATTGCTGTAGTGCAACAGCCCAATCAAGTTCACTTACCTCATCACAGAGTTCGTAAAATAGGCCACCAAGAGTACGCTGGTCTGTATGGCATCGATTTTGCGATGACAAGACAATGTATCGAACTGAACAGGGTTAAGAATCGCCGAAAAAGAACGAGGTGTTTTTGTATATTTAACCATTTTGTCAAGGTTCATTTATCAAAGCCGATGAGGCTTACTTATACAAATGATACATTAGCTTTTTATTTTAAGGTGCGAAGTTTGAGTAAATAAAAGAGCGATTCTCCCAGACATCGAAGAGAAAGAAATTCTTTGTTCCGAGGGAAGGAGATCGATAGTGGGAGCGTGGTTACCACTGCCGCCCCTCTTTTTGTTACTGAACTATACCAGCTAATAGCTTGTCAACATTTCCAGAGGAGTCAGGTAAAAACATGTGGTATATTGAAAAATAGGTATGCCAAATAACCCTCCAATCAGTTTGTTTTGGAAGGTTATACCAATTTATTAA
>JBEQAI010000408.1:0-3501 GCA_041640415.1 Ammoniphilus sp.
TAGATAATTTATCTACAGGACAATATTCGAATGTAAATCATAAAGCAAAATTTATACAAATTTCATTATCAGATCTTGCATTAGATAAACTAATTGCAAGAGAGAAGCCAGATATTATTAGTCATCATGCTGCTCAAGTGAATGTTAGAAAGTCAGTCCTAGACCCGATGAGTGATTTGGATATCAATCTGAATAGTACTGTACGCCTTTTTAAGTGTGCTGGTCAAGTTGGGGTTAAGAAAGTTATCTATGCTTCTTCAGGAGGGACTGTTTATGGTGAAACGCCTAAAGTACCCATTATGGAATCGCACAATGGAGTACCTGTGTCGCCGTATGGAATAAATAAGCTTGCTGCTGAATTCTATCTGTTTTTTTTCGCCAAAAAGTTTGGTTACCATGCTACCATATTACGTTATGCTAATGTCTATGGCCCTCGCCAAAATCCTCATGGGGAATGCGGAATCATATCAATATTTATAGAAAACATGTTAAATAATGCAAACTCAAGAATTTTTGGTGACGGCAATCAAATTCGAGATTATGTTCATATTCATGATGTAGTGTCAGCAAATATGTTAATTTCGGACTTGAAAGATGAATGGAACCAGATCTTTAATGTTGGGTCAGGGAAAGGAACTAGTATTAACGAATTAGTAACCATACTTAAGAACAAAGTGGCTGTACCATTCTCGCCTATATATGATTCTCCAGTTGTTGGGGATCTGGCCTATAATGTACTGTCAATCGATAAGCTCAAGTCATATGGGTGGACTCCAACAATTGACCTTCATAAAGGATTAGATGATTTATTAAGGGAACTGAATTTATTTCCCCGCAAGTAGTTAATAATAAGGCTCTATACCATGGATACATGCCGTGTCCATGGTATTTTTGCATTCATATCATAGACTGTGTTACTAGATATTTTAAATCTCTTGTGGGGGTGTTAAAAATTTGAATAGCAGCCAGGATGAGTGGTTAGGTATTTTATTAAGCAGGTCTCAACTGCATAAAGTTATCAATAACATGAATACTTTTGAAAAAATACAATTTTATGAGGAAGCAGCTCAAAAAAATGGATTGAGGCTTTGCTATTTCTCTATGAAAGATATATCTTTCATGGATGGCACTGTAAGTGCATATTCAAAAGAATTTGGCCAATGGGAGCATCGTGTTCAGACTATACCAAGGGTGATCCATAATCGGGTACGATTTGGAAGTAAGCATGCTTTGAAACTGAAAAAGTTAACGGATAAAGGAATCGTCATTTTTAACCAACAAAATCTTTACGGGAAATTAGACGTAGCAAAGATATTACAAAAAAGAAAGGACTTTCACCCTTTTCTCCCCGAGACTCTGCCCTGTACTAGATCATCCATACGAATGGCCATGGCGAAGTCCCCATCCTTTTTTATTAAGCCGAATAAAGGAACCCTAGGTTCAGGGATCAAAAAAGTCAATCAGTTGTCCCCATCGATATGGGAGATTTGCTATAGGAGAAAAAAAGAAATAGTAAAGGAAGCGATTCATAGCGAACAAGTGCCCGATAGAATCGCACAGATGGTTAATAAGAGCGCATACCATGTGCAGGAGAGGATAGCACTAGCTACCTTCCATGGATCTCCCTTTGATCTGCGCGTATCCGTTCAAAAAGGAAACAAAGGGGATTGGAGCGTTACGGGTATAGTAGCCAAAGTAGCGAAAGCCGGACATTTCTTAAGCAATGTTGCAAAAGGGGGAACCTGCTATCAACTCGAAGATATATTTGAACAGCTGCCCCACCTGGAATTGTTAGAAGTGAAAAGGAATGTAGAAAGTGTAGCATTATCCTTTGCACAACATTTAGAAAAAAAATTGCCTCAATTGGCTGATGTCGGATTTGATTTTGGTATAGATAATTCGGGTCACCCCTTCTTTATTGAAATGAATCTAAGAGATCAAAGATACAGTTTCGCTAAGGCAAACATGGAAGATACATGGAAAAGGACTTATGAGAACCCGGTTTGCTATGGAAAGTATCTTCTTCGCAGAAAATCAAAGGTGGATCTTCTATCATCATCTTAGTGGGTGTTTTCCTAGATTTTTAAAAGACAGCGGCACATGCCGTTACAAGTTCAGAGAGTTCCAATACACTATACTATGTGAATCGGTCCAAATTTTTCATCCTACGGGGAGGGCAGCATGAATCGAAACCTGGGTGTTTTAGTTTCTCAGAATAAACTAAGTCATTATTTAGACAACGAACAGGGAGGAGATTTTGATCTTTATCACTTATACGGTTCTGTTTTAGGACTAAATGTATATTTTTTTTCAGTGAATGGAATAGATTTTGAAAATAATAATATCAAAGGATACTCCTTTGGCATAGGCGGGAGGCTTGTACCCAAGACTATTCCCATTCCAAAGGTCATCTACAATCGTTCGGTTCATTATAAGATAGCAGACATTAGGAAGATAAGAAAATTAAGAATGGGTAAGGAGACCTTCTTATATAACCCCGTTTGTACTTTCGATTGGGAAAGCATCAATTCTATGCTTAGAAGCCATCCTGATTTAGCAGGATATTTGCCGAAACTGATGAAATGCAATGGAGACTTATTCACCGCTACCTCTCATTTCGATAGGTTCCTGGTCTGGTCAGCAGGCAGCAAGCGTAAGGGAGCAATAGAGATCATAAGAAAGGATGGGAAGTTTCTCTACCAATGGCATACGAAAAAAAGAAATGTAAGGGGGAATCTTACCAAGGATAGTCTCAGGCAAGAACTAGCTGAATTGCTGGAACAAGATACTTTTGTGATTCAAGAGAGTTTTGAATCTGACAAACATGAGGGAGACCCCTACTTTATTCATGTCACCATCCAAAAGAATGGGAATGGAGAGTGGGAACGTTCAGGGCAGGTAGGCGTAATCCATGATTGCAAAAATATGCTGCAAACGAGTCAGATGAGATCAGTAAAAATCCAGGGAGATGCCCATTCTATTAATAAATTGGATGAAATTGCAAAGAAAACAGCTTTAGTTCTGGAGAAATTTATTCCTCATATCGCTGACTTGGGTATTGATTTTACTGTCAGTTCTACCGGCCGGGTTTATATAACAGATGTAAGTTTATACGATATAAAAAAATGGTATAAGGAAGCGGGAGAGAACTCGATGTGGGAGACAACATATCAAAGACCAATGGAGTACGGGTTATTTTTACTGAGTCAGTCAATTTGGGGTGAAAAACGTGATTACAGCCATTTGTCGATCTGATTTTTCTATTCCAAGAAAAGGGAGCATAGTATGTTCACCTAGCGTATGGAATCAATTAAGGGGCAGAGAAGGGGAAAAGATTACACTTCGGTTTGGTTGTTTATCTTTGGAAAACGTAGCGTTAATAAAGGATAATAGAAGCGAACCTATGGAAAGTTACTTTGTCCCCTCCCAAGATTTATTTTTATCTTCGTATCTAATATCAGGTCTACAATACAAATTACGCAGAAGAGATGAATCTATCGA
>JBEQAI010000409.1:0-3470 GCA_041640415.1 Ammoniphilus sp.
AGACCAACACCTCGCGGAAAAGGCGATTCAAGCTGCGGCTAAAACATTCGAAAGCTGGAAGGCAGTGCCTCCTGATCACCGAGCCAGATACCTGTTTAAGGCAGCTGCTATTATGAGGCGCAGAAAGCACGAGTGGTCCGCATGGCTGGTGAAGGAGGCTGGAAAAACATGGCCAGAAGCAGATGCCGATACAGCGGAAGCCATCGATTTTATGGAGTACTATGCGCGACAGATGATCAAGCTTGGGGAAAGACACCCTTTAACCCGGCTGCCTGGGGAAGATAATGAGCTTTACTATATTCCATTAGGAGTTGGCGTCGTTATTCCTCCTTGGAATTTTCCTTTAGCGATTATGGTGGGCATGACTACAGCAGCCCTAGTGGCTGGAAATACCGTCGTTCTAAAGCCTGCTAGCACAACGCCGGTTATCGCGGCTAAATTTATTGAGATTCTAGAGGATGCAGGATTACCGCCAGGTGTTGTCAATTATGCGCCTGGAAGCGGAGCCGAGGTGGGAGATTATTTAGTCGATCACCCTCTTACTCGCTTTATTAGCTTTACGGGATCTCGAGAAGTTGGGCTGCGGATTAATGAGAGAGCAGCTAAACATCAACCTGGCCAAAAGTGGATCAAGCGGTTAATTGCAGAGATGGGCGGAAAAAACTCCATTATCGTGGATAAAGATGCGGATATAGAACTAGCTGCACATGGGATTACGGTGTCTGCGTTCGGATTCTCCGGACAAAAATGCTCTGCCTGCTCGAGAGCTATTATCCATGAATCCATATATGATCAGGTCTTGGCCCGTGTTGTGGAAATGACAAATGGACTGCAAATGGGGGACCCTGGGAATCCATCGAATTTTATGGGGCCGGTTGTGGATGAGCCTGCTTATAATAAGATTCTAGAATACATTGAAATCGGCAAGAAGGAAGGGCGCTTAATGACCGGGGGAGAAAAAGGAGACGAGGCTGGCTTCTTTATCAAGCCAACGATCTTTGCTGATGTTCATCCGGAAGCACGCATCTTACAAGAAGAAATCTTCGGACCCGTCGTTGGCTTCACGAAGGCTCGAGATTTTGACCATGCGTTAGAGATTGCGAATAATACGGAATTCGGGTTGACTGGAGCGGTGTACTCCCGGAATCGAAGCCACCTGGAAAAGGCGAGGACGGAGTACCACGTTGGGAATCTATACTTTAATCGGAAATGTACCGGGGCGATTGTTGGGGTGCATCCATTTGGCGGCTTTAACATGTCAGGTACGGACTCCAAGGCTGGCGGACCGGACTATCTCCTGCTATTCACCCAGCCTAAACTTACTTCCGAATTGCTTTAGCTTGAAGAATCATCCTTCTC
The DNA here is from genome assembly GCA_041640415.1 of Ammoniphilus sp. Taxonomy (GTDB): domain Bacteria; phylum Bacillota; class Bacilli; order Aneurinibacillales; family RAOX-1; genus YIM-78166. The sequence continues at coordinate 1,360 of JBEQAI010000409.1, forward strand.
CTGCAAGAGAGGGCATGATTCTTTTTCTATTTTTGGGTCAAACTAACGTAAAATAGCGACTCCAATATAAAAGGGCGGTATTTATGGCTTTTTATCTTGTTGTGTGCCTTTTTACCTTTTTTATCGTATACCTGCTTATCCCTGTGACCAAGAAAATAGCGGTCGTGCTGGGGGTGGTCGATCAGCCTAATGCTAGGAAGATACACCGTGCTCCTGTACCTTTGTCGGGCGGCCTTGCGATCTACCTTGGATCGATCGTTACTCTTTTTCTCTTCTTTGAGATCACGGCCTTGCATTTCGTATTAGCTTGGGGCGGATTTTTATTGCTTGCCATCGGCTTGGTGGATGATTGGTATAAGTCTCAAGGAAAGGATTTTCCCGCTTGGCCCAAACTTCTGGGTCAAATTGGAAGTGCTGTGTTTGCTTATTTTTTAGGCATTCGCTTTTTCGGGCTGGGTGAATTTTGGACAGGCGGGGAATTTTATCTTTTTCCAGACTGGCTGGCCTTAGTGGCTACGGTGTTTTGGATCGTAGGCTTTATTAACATGATCAATTTCCTAGACGGAATGGATGGTTTAGCTGGAGGAATTACCGCCATTTCGTCGGTTACTCTGTTTACCATTTCCATTCTGCGCCTTCAGCAGGATGTAGCTGTGTTAGCAGTTATTTTAATAGGGGCAAGCTTAGCCTTTTTGAAGCATAATTTTCACCCTGCAACGGTTTTTCTTGGGGATGCAGGCTCCATGTTCCTGGGATATGCGATTGGGGTTACGTCCTTATATGGGGCGATGAAAAGCGCTACCCTCGTGACCTTTGTCATTATCATCTTAGCCCTTGGGGTACCGGTATTTGACACTATTCAAGTCATCATCACGCGCTTAAAGGCGGGTAGTCCCATTTATCAGGCCGATCGAAGGCATGTTCACCATCGCCTGCTAAGCAACGGATTGACGCAAAAACAAGCGGTGATTGTGATTTATGCCATGGGCATTGGCTTTTCCATTCTATCGCTACTTCTCTTCCTATATATTGGTTAAGCACCGAAACTTTCCAGACCCTTGTACGTATCAGAGATATAACCTTTGGGGGAGGAACAAAGAAGATGCTAATGACAACCACAAGTACGTTGCAGGGAAAAGAAGTAGCGGAGTATATTTCAGTTGTATCTAGCGAAGTGATTTTAGGAGCAAATGTGGTACGCGATTTTTTGGCGGGGATTACGGATATTATCGGAGGGCGGAGCGGGGCCTATGAGAATAAGCTTTCGGAAGGAAGAGAGATGGCGCTTCGAGAGCTGGAGCAGCGAGCACGAAAAATGGGGGCTGATGCCGTCATTGGTATCGACCTTGATTTTGAAACCCTTCGTGATGGCATGATGATGGTTATCGCCACAGGCACAGCAGTCAAACTGAAGTAAGCAGCGAGAGGCCCTGCAATCCCAATTGCGGTGCCTTTTTATATTTGGTATTATCTTAATTATGGCTAGATTTCATGGAGGTGGAGCGGATGAGCGAAATATCGCGCGACCAGGTAGAGCATGTAGCAAAATTAGCTCGGTTAAACTTGACTGAGGATGAGACCGTGCAGTATACATCCCAATTAAATTCGATCTTAAATTTTTTTGAGAAGCTAGACGAGCTCAATACCGACCAGGTAGAGCCTACAAGTCACGTGCTTGAAGTCTATAACGTCATGAGGGAAGACGAAGAGCGCCCTTCCATTGATCGGGAAGAAGCTCTGCGCAATGCTCCAGATCACGAAGAGGGTCAATTCAAAGTCCCTGCGGTTATGGAATAGGTAGGGGGGAAGAGTTATGTCTATTTTTGAAAGAAAAATCATGGAAATACATAGTGCACTAAATCAAAAAGAACTTAGTGTGACAGAATTGGTGGAAGCCTCATTTGCCCGGATTCGGGAAACAGAACCTCAAGTGGGAGCGTTTCTGACTCTGAATGAAGAAGGAGCAAAGGAAAAGGCGAAGCAGCTTGATGCCCAGATGGGAAGCGAAGAAGAAATGGGGCTTCTCTTTGGTCTTCCAATGGCAATTAAGGATAACATCGTAACAGAGCGAATCAGAACCACGGCAGGAAGCAAAATCCTTGCTAACTATG
>JBEQAI010000410.1:0-3460 GCA_041640415.1 Ammoniphilus sp.
CGCCCTCGTTCCCGCCTCTTCCATTTGCTTCGCCTTCAGGATGGCCTGCCGGACATCAGGCGGAAGATTGGTAGATGTTTCTACAATTAACTGATAGATGCTGTCCTTTAAATGCTTCAAATTTCTCAACCCCTAATCAGAAATTCTTTTAACAAGTTCTTCTAAACTATTCCCCCAACCTGTTTCCCCTGCGTTTGAGAGTTTTGCAGCTCCCCTCTCGACCTTGATCCACTTCTTTGTGTCTGCATCCTGAAAATAACCGGTAATGGAGGTGGACTTCGGGTGAAAGGACTGATGAATGGAATAGATGACCCCATGATGAATGTCGCTTTCTTCATACACATCATGAATCCATTCATCGTGTACATTAAGCAGCCACAACCCCTCCCCTCCCGCTAAGCCGACTAATTTGGCTCGCTTCTGGAATTTTCGATACGTAAACTTCATGATTAGGGTCACCTCCCTTTCCTTAAGCAATAGCAAGGGTCTTTTTCAAAATGGGAATTGCATCGATAATATGTCGATTGATTGCCAGTTCCTCTAACTCAAATCCTAAAGCAAGTCCAATCAACTGCGGCAGGTGAAGAATGGGCATCGTGATATTCTCTTGGGTGCCCTTCTGAGCATCTGGCTGGTACATATCCAATTGCATTTGGCATAGCGGGCAAGGAGTAACCAGACAATCCGCACCAGCGGCTTTTGGGGACAAGCAATTCATTCTTGTCATGCCCATCACCTCTTTTTCCGCTGGGAACACAGCATGGAAACCACAGCAGGCTAGACGCTGGTCAAACTCCACTGATTCCGCCCCTAAAACCTCCGCGACCATCTCCATCGATTGCGGATTCATGTGATTTTCAAAACCCATAATCTTAGGAGGTCGAACGATGTGGCATCCGTAGAAGTTCGCCACTTTTAATCCCGTCAACGGTCTTTTCACTTTTTTTCGTAGGTTCTCTAATCCATAATCCTTAATCAGCGCCCAAAGAAGATGGGTGACGTCACTCGTGCCTGCATACTCTAAATTCGCTCGATGCAGCCCTTCGTTTACCTTGTCCTTTAACTCCTCATCATGGTCTAGTCGATCTTTCGCGGTTCGCAGCATCAAAGTACACGTGTTGCACACGGTGAGAATCGGTACATCCAGTTTTTCGCCCAGCGCGATATTTCTTGCATTCACGGCTACCCCTAAAAAATCATCGACATCTTGGATGTGACTCGCCCCGCAGCAAGTCCATCCTTCCAGTTCTATCAGTTCGATGCCTAGAGCTTCTGCCACTTTTTTAGTGGAAATCATGAGCTCTTCAGCCGCTGACTCTAACGTACATCCTGGGAAAAATCCGTATTTCATTGCTGATCCACCCCTTTGGCATACTCGTAAATTTTTCGTACTCCTTGAATGCCTTCAATTTCTTTCGGCATGTGAAGCGGGTTGATTTTTCCTTTACTGATCATTCGCAGGGCAAACGGAACGCGCTTAATGGCCGTTTTCACAACCCCTTCCGTTTTCATCGGCAAGGTCATCTCATTCAATCTTCCTTTGTTCTTTACGTCATCATGGAAGGCATAAGCATGTCGCGCTCCAAGATTCTGAGTTTCACCCATCTTCATCGTTTCTTGTCGGAGATAAGCAATTTCAGCAGCGAGGTTAATTTCCTTCGGACATTGAGATACGCATTGCATACAGTGCACACACTTCCATAAATCATTATCCAGCACGGGCTTGATATGTTCTTCCCGTGCAGCATCCCTGGAGTCCACAGCGAATCGATAAGCGCGGTTCAGGATAAACGGTTCGAGATATCCCTCTTGGTTGACCGATAATTGAGTACACTCGGAGGCACAAATTCCGCATAGAATGCAATCGGTCGGCGACGCGATCTTCTGGAATTCTTGCTCTGTTTGCTTAAAGCCGGTCATGGGTGTTCCTGTATCCTTAGGGATCATCCACGGCTTAACCACCTTCATCTTCTCAAGCTTAGGCTTCCAATCGATCACTAGATCACGGACAACATCAAAGTTGCCTAATGGTTCGCAGGTCAGGTCATCGGTATGGAACGTTTCAAGAATTTCGTCCAAAGCGGTCTTACAAGTAAGGAAGGAATTCCCGTTTACCCGAATCGCACAGCTTCCGCAAATAGCATGACGGCAAGCAGAGGTAAAGTTGAGAGTCGGATCTTGTTCTTCTCGGATTTTCGTTAAGGCCCACAACAGCGTTTTTCCATTTTCATAAGGAAGGTCATAGCGTTGAAGCCATTCTTTTTTTCCATCGAATCGTTTTATAGTAAAGGTAATTTTTCTCATTAGTACTTCCTCTCCTCCGGTTGATACTTGGTAATGCGAACAGGAAGATATTCCAGTTTGAATCGGTCCTTTTCTAAGTAAATCAGTGTATGTTTCAGAAATTTCTGATCATTACGTTCAGGATAGTCCCCTCGTGAATGGGATCCTCGACTTTCTTTACGATTGAGCGCGCCGATGACAACGGCCTTGGCTAGTTTAAGTAGATTTCCCACCTCGACGTAGTTGATAAATGCCATGTTGTAACGAACAGAAGCATCGCCGATATAGGTGTCCTTGTAAGCGTCCAACAGCTCATCGATAACAGCTAAAGCTTCTTCCATTTCATTCTCGGTGCGGAAGATACCGACGTTGTACCACATCGTTTCCGCCATCTTATTGCGGATCTCAAAAATGCTGTTTCCGGTATTTTTCTTTCTCATGACAGCAAAGGTATTCTTCCACTTTTCTGTTTCAGACTCAATTTTCGATGTAGCACCAAATGAACGTATCTTGGCGGTTGCCCTTGCACCTAAACCGGCATATTTTCCAAACAGCACCACGTCAGCCACGGAGTTTCCACCTAAGCGGTTGGCTCCATGAATGGAAACGCTGGAGCATTCACCTGCCGCATGAACACCTTCAATAGGGGTACTGCAGGTCTTGTAATCTGTTACATGGATGCCGCCCATCATATAGTGACAGCTTGGTCGAATTGGAACGGGTTCTTTGATTAAATCGACTCTTTCAAATTCCATGGCCAGCTCTCTTACCTGAGGAAGACGCTCCATGATCTTCTTTTCTCCGAGATGGCGCAAATCCATCAAGACATAAGAACCCATTCCTTCGCCGAACCCGCGTCCTTCTTTAATTTCTGTTTCGATCGAACGAGACACTAAATCACGTGGACCCAGCTCCATTTTTTCCGGAGCGTATCGCTGCATGAATCGTTCTCCGTCTTTATTTAATAGAAAGCCGCCCTCACCTCGGCAAGCTTCAGATAAAAGCACACCGGTAGAAGCTAATCCCGTTGGATGGAACTGGACAAACTCTGGATCCTTAAGCGGGATTCCGACTTCAAAGCAAGCCGCCGTGCCATCCCCAGTCATATTGATGGCATTCGTGGTCCGGCTCCAGAAGATTCTTCCGAATCCTCCTGTAGCAATAACTACCGCCTTCG
>JBEQAI010000411.1:0-3457 GCA_041640415.1 Ammoniphilus sp.
CCGTGACGCCTTCTGGGCCTTGATGTTGCCAGTCATTATTGTCGGCGGGCTGCGCGGTGGAATCTTCACACCAACAGAAGCTGCGGTCGTGGCAGCGTTTTATGCTTTGTTTGTTGGATTATTTATATACCGTGAACTAAAAATGGGAGATATCTATAAAGTGCTCGTGGATTCTGCGAAAACCACAAGTATCGTCATCTTCTTGGTTGCGGCAGCGATGGTTTCGGCTTGGATGATTACCATTGCAAACATCCCTATGCTCTTAACCGAGTTGCTTGAACCGTTTGTGGCAAATCAATTGCTGTTGATGCTCGCCATTGTTGCGTTGGTGCTCATTATAGGAACATCTATGGACCTGACACCTACTGTACTTATCCTGACGCCGATTTTAATGCCGATTGTAAAAGTAGCCGGTATTGATCCTGTGTATTTTGGGATTGTATTCATTCTTGCTTGCTGTATTGGATTATTGACTCCGCCTGTCGGCACCGTCTTGAATGTGGCATGTGGTGTAGGAAACATTAGCATTCAAAACATCCTGAGAGGAATCTGGCCATTCCTTCTGGTAGAAGTGATCGTGTTACTCTTGCTTATCTTGTTCCCGGATATCGTACTTGTACCGCTGCAATGGTTTACTTGATAAACAGTCGAACCGATTAGCCTGTTTGGGTCTAATCGGTTTTTTCTTTGGTCATTGACATCGTTTTCATAAGAAGCTTATACTTTTAGGTAAGACAAATATGCTATTGTGGTGGTATTTTTAATGAAAAAAAGGTCGCGTGTAACTCTACAACAGGTTGCTCAGCATGCAGGTGTCTCTCGTGCGACAGCCTCTCTCATTGTCCGGGGAAGCGAGAGTATCTCGAAAGAGACAAAAGAAAAGGTATTGCAATCCATGAAAGAGCTCGGATACGTTTATGATCGTATTGCAGCCAACCTGCGGTCCCAGCACTCCTCAACGGTTGGCTTTATCATCTCAGAAATTGGGAACCCCTTTTTCTCTGAGATGCTTGTGGGCGTTCATAAGGCATTAGATAAAGAAGGATATACGGTTATCCTTGGCACTACATTTGATTTGATGAGCAAACAGCAAGCCCTCCTGTCAACAATGCTGGAGTATCGGGTAGGAGGAGTGATCATTAGTCCTATTCCGGGAACTTCTCACGAGGATATCGAACGCCTTGAACAATTAGGTCTGCCTGTCGTCATTGCGACACGTGAAACGACTTCTCCTGAGAAGTTTGACTATGTAGGCGTGGATAACGTGCTAGGAGGCAAGTTAGCGGTCCAGCACCTTATCGAAAAGGGACATAAAAGAATTGCCTTCTTAGGTGGAACTGATGTTTCAAGTGTCCGGCGTGATCGCATGCGGGGTTATATGGAAGCCATAGTAGAAGCGGGTTTTGAAGTGGATCCAGTCCTTCTCGTAGAGACCCCCGTTTCTAGAAAAGGGGGAATGGATGCGATTAAACAAGTGCTTTCCCTTCCTGAGCCTCCAACTGCAGCCTTTTGCTATAACGATATTGTTGCCTTAGGTGTCATGTCTGGATTAAAGGATGCGGAGGTTAATATTGGGCAGGAATTCAACATAGTCGGCTTTGACAATATTCAGGAAGCCTCGATGGTTACGCCTTCCCTTACCACAGTTGATGCCTTCCCCCATGAGATAGGAGAGTATGCATCCGATCTTCTTCATCAGCGGATGATGGGACTAACGGAGGAACCGAAGCGGATAATCTTAACGCCTAAGCTTATCGTGAGAGAATCTTAAGAGAAAGACCGGATCGCTTAGCTTTCCGGTTTTACTGCGTTAATGCACGAATCAGGGTCTTGTGTTATACTCTATCATATACAAGTTTCGGAGCGCAGAAGGGATTGAGGAGATGACACAGGTGAAGAGCACGGTAACCGTTAGAGGAACAGTAATTGGCAAGGAGAAACCCTTAATTTGTACACCATTAATCGGCAAAGATATTCCATCAATTATAACTGAGTTGGAGAAAATGATTCGCAAGAACCCCGATTTAATCGAATGGCGGGCTGATTTTTTCGAATCCTTGGATAATACGGAACTAGTGCTGCGCACGATTGCAGAAATCAGAAAACTCGCTGGCGAAACTCCCATTCTTTTTACGATTCGTTCGCATCATGAGGGTGGACAGGTCATCGCCTTATCCGAGCAGGAAAAAGTGGCTCTGCTTGCAGAACTTTGCCGGAAGAAGGTTGTCGATCTGATTGATTATGAGCTCTCCAATGATGCGCCATCTGTGGAACAGCTTCGAGCTGTTTCAAAGGAAAACGGAGTGGCTATGGTCATGTCATACCATAACTTTGAAAGTACACCGCCAGCTTCCTTTATCGTGGATAAGGTGTTGAAAATGGAACAATCGGGCGCTGATATTGCCAAGGTTGCGGTGATGCCAAAATCAAAGAGCGATGCGTTAGTTTTATTATTGGCCAGTGAACAAGCTCAAAACGAGCTCAAGATTCCCTTAATTTCAATCTCGATGGGAGAGTTTGGTGCACTGTCCAGAATGGTAGGGTATGTCTTTGGGTCCGATATTACCTTCGCGATCGGAGAACAGAGCTCAGCGCCTGGTCAGATTCCTATTGAGGATTTAAGGGCTGCCCTACAGATTGTCCAAAAATATATATAAATAATAGGGGGTAACTCAATGGAATCAAACAGGTCAAAGGATGCCGAGTCTCTTCGTACAGTGCAGAGGGCACTCGACATCCTGGACTGCTTTACTATCCAAGAAACAGAATTGTCGCTTACGGATATTTCTAATAAGATCAACCTAGCCAAATCGACTATAACACGTTTACTGACGACGCTAGAACAGAATGGATATGTTATTAAGAACAGCGATACCTTAAGGTATCGATTGGGAACGAAGCTCTTTTTCCTTGGTCATATCGTAGGGGAGAGCATGGAGATTCGTAATATTGCAAGACCCTATATGACGAAGCTTAGGGATCTTACCAAAGAAACCGTGAATCTTTATGTGCTAGAGGATAAGTCTCGCATCTGTGTAGAGCAGTGTGAGGGGCTGCACACGATTCGCCACATGGTTAATCCAGGGGAAAAGCTGCCTTTGCATGTGGGGGCTGGTGCGAAGGTTCTCTTGGCTTATCAGAACCATGGATTCCAAGAAGAAGTCCTAGCTGATTTGGTCCCGGCAGAAAGGCGAAATCAGCTGCGGGAAGAGCTTCTGGAAATTAGAAATGTCGGGGTTGCTTATAGCCAAGGAGAGCGTGAAGTTGGATCTTCTGCGGTTGCTGCTCCCATTTTTGATATAAAGGGACGGGTGACTGCTTGCTTGTCAATCTCCGGACCGAGTTCGAGATTTACAGAAGAGGTAGTAAATCAATTGAAGGCTACGTTGAAAGCGGAAGCGCTTCAAATTTCAAAGGATATTGGATTTGCAGTTGACAGATAGCAAAGAGGGCTGAC
>JBEQAI010000412.1:0-3418 GCA_041640415.1 Ammoniphilus sp.
TTGTGAATAAGCGCTCTCGATAAATCAATCTTTACTTCTCCAATCCCATGCCATATATTCATGTCTTTCAGTTCCCAACGGTGTCCTGTTAAGAAGAGATTACCGATTAAGGATTGCTTGGTTTCAGGAGACCCCATAGTATAAGCTTGTTTATCCTGGCTAGCCGGAGGGGTTGTCTCCATGGTTTCTTTTGGCGGAGCAGGAATGGAAGGAGACGGAATCTCAATCTCCTTTTTCTTGGAGCGAATCAACTGGTAACCCCAATACATGATGGCAAGGGCAAAAATAAAGCCGATAAGGTCTCCGCTGTGGATGGGGGTCCAGGCATCAATGAAAAATAAGGCCCCGAATAAAAATAGGATCCCTCCGATGACTCTTCGGCCTCGTTCAAGCAAGCGCAAGGCGAAATAAAGGATTAAAAACGGAAAGAGCTTCCCGGGATGGAACTGCATAATCCCTAAGGAGTGCAATAAGATGCCAATACCGGTAAAAATAACGACGATTCCTAAAAAGTATCTGGTTGTCTTGGAGTGATGCATGAGATTCGTGCACCTCCTTATGCGGGAGTGTATTGGAAGGATCAGGCCATAGCATGATTTCCCAGCTATGGCCTTTCTTCAATATATCATAGTAGATAGTTATATTATAGTGCACCTCTTTAAAACTTTGTACTGTCCGAAGGAGGGAGTTAACTCCGCCTTGGGGCGGATGGAGCGTTATTTTTAGCTTTAAGCCGACGCGATAATAAGCTTAAAGCGCGAGTGGCTGTAACGAAGCCTCGGCCTTGCCGGCGCTGTGAGGTATTTGGGAGTCTTTGAGCCGATTGGTCGAGAATTTGCTTGACTTCTCGTGGCATGAGCTGGGGGGATTGGGATAGAAGCAAGGCGCAGATTCCAGTTAGATGGGGGGTGGCCATCGATGTTCCCGATAAAGCCTTGTAGTAGGGGGCTTCAGGCCAGGTGGATAAGATATCTTCTCCTGGTTGTACGTAGTTTAGCGTACTGCCATAGTTACTGAATTGGGCCACACGATTTTGCCTATTGGTTGCACCTACTGTAAGAACCTCCGGATGCCTCGCTGGATAGTCGAGACTTTCGTTCGCGTTACCTGCGGAGGCAATCATGAGAATGCCATTCGCTAGAGCTGTTCGAATGGCTTGGTGCAGGATTTGGCTAGACTCCCTTGACCCAAAGCTCATGTTGAGGATGCGGATCCGATTATCGATGGCCCAATCAATCGCTTGAGCAATATCGCTTAACGTGGCGCTTCCTTCGGAATCGAAAGATTTGAGTGAATGTAGTCGAGCAAGGGGACTTACTCCTACGACACCTATTTGGTTGTTAACGGCCGCAACCGTTCCTGCTACATGGGTGCCATGTCCGTTGGTATCCACAAACGGACTTGATGAGTCGATCGTATTGACGCCGCCTTTGATGTTAGGTTGTAGATCGGGATGCCTGGCATCAATACCAGTATCGATAATTCCTACATTTACTCCTTCTCCAAGGTCTCTTTGCCAGACTCGAGGAGCTTGCACTCGGGCAACGCCCCAAGGTATGGTTTGTTCTTTATCGTAGGATTGATGCAGTTTATATTGGATGTTTTTTTCTACGATAAACCCCTGATCATCGCCTGAATCCCCTTGGGTTGACATTCGGCTTTTGAGAGCTTCGTAATCCTGTTGATGTAGGGTGATAGAATTCCATTTTTGCCATAGCTTCATTCGTTGCTTTAAGTATCCTGGAAGGTTGCTATAAAAATAGAGTAAATCCTTCTCTGTTTTATACATGACACAAAGCTGATCTTGATTTCTCACGTGGGTTCTCCCTGCCCTCCTGAATATTCTACATTATCCTATGTCTGTACTTTAAAATGGTTAAACCCCCGGGTTTTACCTGGGGGTTAAGGAGTTAATCAGTTTGAAATTTTGAATGATTCGTTTATATATCTTTTCATTGGGCAATTGCTTAAATAACTGGTGTCCGGGTGTAGTGTTCACCTCAAGGATCCAAAATTGTCCTTCCTTATCAATGGCGTAGTCTATTCCTAACTCTCGAAGTCCCGGATAGCTCAAGGTTAATTGATGGGCAATGGTAAAGCTAAGCTGTTGGAGTTGATCCTTTAATTCTTTCATTTCCTCTAAAGACAGATCAAGCGTCTTCGAGAGGGCCTCACGAAAAGAAATCGCTTTGCCTCCCTGAGCTAGATTAGTGGTAATACTGTTGGGTTCACCTAGTTTGCCGACAATCCCAGAGTAGACCCAATCTCTTTTGGGTTTTTGAAGGAGGACTCGAAAATCTATGGGTTGATTCTCAAGGGAAATCAAGTCGATCCCTTGCTGGATCAAGTATTTATAGCCGGCCGTCTTGCGCTTGAGCCACTGAAAAACGGGGGAAATGGAAGAAACCATTCTCGAAGCATTACTCGCTTGTATCAAATACACATTAACTTCATCATCGTATTCAATTCGAATAATTCCATTGCCTTTCATTCCACTTTCCGGTTTCAGATAGACCACGGAATACATCATAATCATGTAGTAAAAGTTTTCTTTGGTAAGTCGCAAGGTCTCTGGAATATAGGGACGAATGGCTTCATTTTCTAACAGAAGCTGTGTTTTTTTCCATTTGCTTGCTACGTATTGATATCTACGTTTAGGATACACAGGATATCCTCTCCTAGAATGTATTAGATAATCTATCCTATGTACCTAGACTGATTTTGGAATAGTTGGATGCCTATGTCTGGAAAACTATAGAGGATGAGGTGAAGAAAATGGGCGATGGAATCAAAAAAATAGGGGTACTTTTTTTTCTGGCAGGGGCACTTGGGATGGTGATTTTAGGGCTTGGACCCTACAGGGAGCAATTAGCGGACGTAAATATTGCCCTAATCGCCGAGTGGTTGAGAAGTCTAGGGGTGGTTGCTGTTCTTATTGGAGGCGGTTTAATTATTGTCCAAGCGTTTTTGCCTATCTTTCCTTTTATTGGCCTGGCTACGGCCAATGTACTTGTCTTCGGTTTAGTTGGAGGTTTCTTCATCAACTGGACCAGCTCAGTCTTGGCTTCCATTCTCATGTTCTATCTTGCACGGTCAACGGGAAGGGAGTGGGCAGAAAAGAAATTAAGCCGTTACCCGAAGTGGACCCGGATCAACGATTTTTTGCAGCTCAATGGGTTTAAAAGCATTTTAACTTTGAGACTATTTCCTATAATTCCCCCTGTAGGGTTGAACCTGGTATCCGGCATATCTAAAGTAGGTAGCAGATCTTACGTGGCTGCGACCTCTGTTGGGAAAATTCCTGCAATCTTTTTGCAGTCCATGATTGGATATGATCTGCTTTCCTTCTCAGAGAACAAGACGAGAATCTTATTTTTGGCTGTTGGTTTTGGATTGGTTCTGTTTATTGGGATGAATG
>JBEQAI010000413.1:0-3393 GCA_041640415.1 Ammoniphilus sp.
ATTCTTTTAGGTGACTTTAATGCGAAGCCAACGGAGACCACCATGGAATTAATCCGCAGTCAATATATAGATCCTGTTTTTGAGCAACAACTTCACGTTACCACTTACAAACACCACGACAAGGATGTACAAATTGACTATATCTTTCATTCACCCAACTTCATATTTGAGAACGTGTTTTCGGAAGCCTCCCTCATTTCAGACCACAATCCTCTGATGTACTCTTTAATTTTACACAGCCCAATGGAATAGCCCACCTAATAAATTGAGCCACCCGTTCTGGGTGGCTCATGGAGTGCTAGCAACACGAAATTGATTTCGACCACATCGCTTCGCTTCGTATAGTGCAATATCAGCTGAATAGAATAAAGATTCGACCGTTTCCTCGTGTAAGTCTTCCCGCCATGCTGCAACTCCAAGAGAAACCGTAACACGAGGTTCTGTTTGCAGCTCAATCCTTGACCTAATTCGCTCCGAGACCTCCAGAGCTGTTTCTAGAGTTTGGCCTGGGAGGTAAACAGCCAGTTCCTCTCCGCCCCACCTCGCTGCAATATCAGACTTTCTTACACTGCTCATAAGAACATCTGCCACTTGAATTAAGATCTCATCCCCTACCTGATGTCCATACGTATCATTAACCTTCTTAAAATAATCAATATCAATTAAGATTAACGCTCCTTGTTTATCCTGCCTTACAGATGCAGACACGCGTTCATTCAAAAACTTTCTGTTATGGAGCTTGGTCAGATTGTCGGTGATCACCATCCGCTCTACTTCCTCATGAAGAGAAGCATTTTTTATGGCTAAGTTGACATGCTGAGTGAGAATCTCCAACAATTTGAAGTCATCAAAAGAAAAAGCACTTGGCCTATGATCCGTCACCAGAATCGCTCCTTCTACATCCGATCCACTTAACAAAGGAACACCCATTAAGGAGCGGTATGGACTTAGTAATCCTTCTTCCTGAACGGCATCTGAGACAATTACACCTTCCCTTAATTGAGTAATTCGGTTTAGATCTCCAACATTAGTTATTGACAATCCGACATGTTCTGGATTGCTCGAGGCAAGTACTAGGAATTGTTCTTCTATAGGTAAGTACCGAAGAATCACGCAATACTCAGCTTCATAGGTTTCCAATAGTTTACCAAGTACGTACTTGAGTATCTCCTCTAAGTTAAGCGTTTTGGTCAATTGCTTGGCCATGCCATTTATCAGTAACAGCTCCCGAATAAGCTTTTGGGAATGTTGATATAACTGAGCATTTTCGAAAGCGTTGCCGGCTGTATCCGCGAGGATCGTGATCAATTCCATATCCTTAGAAGTAATTTGAACTTGTTGGTCGGCGTACATTTCCAGGACACCATAAATTCCCTGTTTTCCTCGCAGGGGGGCAGCCAACGTAACCAAATGGCCATCGGACGACTCCTCTTTTTGGACCATAATGACCTGGCCTTCCATGAAGGCACGCAAGCTAATTTCTTCCGTCCCCATATCAAAGTTAAATGTCCGAAAAGACAGCGTTGTGCTGGGGTCGTGGGAGAGCCACAAATCCGTCTGCATTGCTGGAAATAGAATATTGATATTATGAACGATAGAGTGAAGGACCTCATCAACGTCAATAGATGAATGTATTTTCTTGGTAATCTCAAACAAGATCTCATGACTTCGGGCTTTCTCTATTTTCTCTTCAATGGCCACCATAAGTCCTAATAAATACCCATGCAAGCTTTCTTGGGAAAATCCTCCGAGCACAGTAATACCTAGGTAATAGGAGGTGCCTTCGATATCACTGAAATAAACAATGAGGGAGGTAACAAGGTTATCGTCAACTTGAGTAGCCTCAAACCATGGGTTCCTCTTATCCAGTTGCGCTGCTTCATTCTGCTGCATTCCATAAGAAAGGCCCATCTCCTTATGGCAAAGAAGTCTGCCTGCTTCATCACATAAGAAAACATACCCGCATGTAGTAAGGAATCGCTGAGGAGACAATTTTCCTGCTATCGCATTAAACGCTTCAATTATTCCTGCTTTTCTTGAAAAAGAGAGTGGCTGACTTCCTTCCATTAACACGAAATGTCCCTCATTTCCAACTTCCTTATTCCAGGTGAGAAGCGTCATTGACCGTGTGGACAATCCAGTTCCCTTTCTGGTAAGTTAAATGATTATAGGATGTATTGCTAAGTTTTGTTTTCCCTGTTCCATGCTCACCATTACTGAGCAGCGCAAGCAAGGCATTAATCAAACCGCCGTGACTAATGACCGCAATATGCGAGGAAGGGTAATGGCTGCTCAGCTCCTCTAGCTTCCTAAGTGCTCTATCCTGCATTTCTTCTATCTTCTCGATCCCATAGTGTCCCCCAAGCTTTTGACCCGGTTCGTAAAAAGGGAATTTCTGTTTAATTTCTTCGTAGCTTAATCCTTCCCATTCTCCGTAGTTTCGCTCACGGAACTGTTCAAAATGAAGAAGAGGAATATTAGAGTGATACAAGCTAATTTGTTCGGCAGTTTGCTTGGCACGTTGCAGGTCACTCGAGCAGACAAGCTGAAGCGGCAGCTTCGACATCCTTCGTGCAACTAACTCCGCTTGCCGCAACCCTTGCTGGTTAAGTGGAATGTCGGTATGACCTTGCAGCTTCTGTTGACGATTCCAATCGGTTTCACCATGTCGGATGAGATAAAAGTGATTAGCCACAATAATAAAACCCCTTCATCATAATTATTGTGATCATTATATGCTATTCTTGACTTCGTTTCATTACCTTTCAGCTTTGTTCAACATTTTGCCCTTTTCGTATCCAATTCTTTGCCTTGACATTAAACTTAAAGCAGTTATAATATTATTCATGTGTTTTATTTTAGGGTAGCAATGATTTTAGGTAAAAACGGTAATCTACCCTCTTTAGTTTATTCCCATAGGGACCGCGGCTGGTCTGCCTTATGGAGCACACTGCGGAAACGCTACCGTCCGAATTGGGTGCCGATTAAGAATAAACTAGCTTACCGGAAGCAAACACCTGATAATCTATAATAAAGGAGATATGAAATCATGGCACGTTATACAGGACCACGTCACAAACTTTCTCGCCGTCTAGGCATTTCCTTAGATGGTACTGGAAAAGATCTTAAGCGCAACTACCCACCAGGACAACATGGACAAACTCGCCGCAAGCTTAGCGAATATGGTGTTCAATTACAAGAAAAACAAAAGCTTCGTCATATGTATGGCATGAACGAAAAACCTTTCCGTAAATTGTTCACTCAAGCAACGAAGATGCAAGGTGTTGCTGGTGCTAACTTCATGAGACTATTGGAATCCCGTTTAGACAACCTAGTTTACCGTTTAGGTCTAGCTGCTTCTCGTCCAGCTGCTCGTCAATTAGTCGTTCATGG
>JBEQAI010000414.1:0-3357 GCA_041640415.1 Ammoniphilus sp.
AGAAAATGAACCGCATTCCTTACATACGCCAGTAGGGCTAGCTGTAGGAGTTTTGCATACTTTGCACTGCATGAATGTCACCTTTCATTAAAGGAAATCTATAAATCTAAACCTTTCTTATTTTAATCAAGATAGTCTAGGAATGCAAATGAAAAATCATAGTATTTTTAGGGATTGACAAAAATAGAGTAAGCCGATAATATATGAATTAATAATGAGTCCCGAAGGATCTGTATAAGAAGCCCTACCTTCATCCCAGTTTAGCATTCTGTAACAGTTTTTGAGACAGGGTGAAAAATTGGTATTAAGAACTAGGGTTTTGTCTACGATAGATCGGTGTATTCCCTCCTTTGATTTAGGGGGAGAATGTGCCGATCTTTTGGTTTATTGGAGGGGAAACGATGGATAAAGCACTTTCCAAAGGTGAAATGGAGAATCTCATTAGCCGAGCGTTAACGCAATGGGAGAAGGAGTATCTGGGAAGAGGCTCCGTCTTGGTGAAGACCGATATTGTGAGGAATATGATTATCGTTTTGCTTAAGGGGATATTAACTCCGGCAGAACAAAATTTAGCCAAAACCCAGGATGGTCTTCTATCCATTAAGAAGCTCCGGGCTGACCTTGTTGAATCGGGAATAGACCAGCTTAAAGAGCTAGTAGAAGGCATCGCACAAGAGCGAATTGGAAGTTTTCATACCGATATCAGCACACGGACGGGTGAGCGCATTATGGTTTTTATGATGGATGATAACGTAGAGAAAAAGCTGCAAGGGTAGATATTCAAAAGACCAATAAGGTCAGTTGAAGATAAACCGGCAATGTACTAAAAAAGAAGCGAGACATTCGTGACTTTTTAGTATGTGCCGGTTTTTTTCATTCAGAGAGGAGTGGATAAAGATGCTAGATATCGTAATTCATAATTTAGTGTCACCTGTGGTGTTATTTTTCGTATTAGGATTGTTTGCTTCGTTTGTGAAATCAGACTTAAAATTCCCTCCGGGATTGAGTGAGTTTCTCAGCATTTATCTATTAATCGCGATAGGATTAAAAGGCGGGATCGAGCTAGCCGAGCATTCTCTCACCCATCTGGTTAAGCCGATCCTAGGTGCTCTCTTTCTCGGTGTGATCATTCCCTTGATCACGTTGCTCTTCTGCCGGTGGATCAAGCTGGACTTAAAAAATTCAATTGGCCTTGCAGCGACTTATGGCTCCGTTAGCATTGTGACGTATGGGGCAGGAATTTCTTTTCTGAGTCATGCAAATGTAACGTATGAAAGCTTTATGAACGCCATGGTGGTTATGATGGAAAGTCCCGCTATTCTCGTTTCCTTGCTTCTGTTAAAGGCAGCCGAAGCACGGAAAAAAAATCATACTCACCTTCACCCTAGAGCGATGGGAATCATGGCACCTCGATCTTTATCTCTATCCTCTTGGGTAGAGCCAGAGGTCATTCGGGAGAGCTTGTTTGGAAAAAGTGTGCTACTGCTTGTAGGAAGTATGCTTGTTGGTTTGGTTGTCGGAGAAGAAGCGGTTCCCGTGGTAAAGCCTTTATTCATTGATCTGTACAAAGGATTCTTAATTCTCTTTTTGCTGAATATGGGACTCGTAGCGGGGCAACGCTTAGCGGATGTTACCAAGCATGGGATGAAACTTGTCTCTTTAGCCGTATTTATGCCGCTATGCTTCGGATTGCTCGGTGTTGTGGTGGGAAGTGTTGCCGGGCTCTCTCTTGGAGGGGTGACGCTCATGGGAATTCTAGCGGCAAGCTCGTCTTATATCGCTGCACCTGCCGCCTTGCGCACGTCTGTGCCAGAAGCCAACCCATCCATCTATCTGGGGCTGTCGTTGGGAATCACCTTTCCGTTTAATCTAACCGTGGGTATTCCTGTGTATTATCAAATGGCGCAATGGATGTTAAATCTATAGATTCCTAGAAAGCGAGGTCTTGAGATGGAGAAAAGATGCATCGTGATATTGGATATGAAGGAAGAGCTAGAATCGGAACTGCCTCAAGTCACCGGATTTTCAATGGAAGAAATGATTATTATGAGGAGCTTCGGGGCCATTATCCAACCTTTTGGCTGTCTCCTGCGCAATATCATCATGTCGATCTATGATCACCCGATTACAGATATCTATCTGGTTGGAGAACGTCATCAGGAAGAGTATCCGCTCGTTAATCAGGAGTCCATCATTGATAAAATGCGCAAAGACGGGATTTCGGAAGAAGCGATTCGAACCATTGAGTATGTTCCTCATACCGTAGGAAGCGATCTGCTTAAGTGGTTGAGTGGAGAGGGAGCTGTGGATCTAAACATTAGCAAAGGGATTAAGATGATTCAGAACCATCCGCTGATCCCTCGCAGAATTCGGGTTCATGGCCGTACCGTGGATTTAACTACAAAAGAGAGTACCGTAATACAGGAGGGAGCCCCCCAAATATGAGGGGCTCCCTTCTTTTTTCATTGAACGGACACAGGGTTCGTTATTTCCTTGGTGAGCCCCCTACTTGGGAGAGTTTAGGACAATGGTTCCGCTATTTGCTTCATTACAGGTCGAAAGAGGAGTATTTTACCAAAATAAAGGAACCTATGTCCTCATACCTTTAATTGAGGGCGTTTTTCCTCATTTTAACGTACCCTATGTCCGCATATCTCAACTACTTGAAATCGTCCAAGACTCACAGTATGATTAGCCTAAAAAGGAGGGGAATCATGAGAAAATTCTTTCGTCGTATCCGTTTTTTATTAAATATCCGGAGATCTATCCCCTTTTTGTTTGGATTTTTTCGATCGAACGAGGTTCCTTTGGGTTATAAACTGCTGTCAGGACTGCTGGTCTTAGCGTACATTCTTATTCCTTTTGATCTCATCCCAGATTTCTTCTTGTTTTTCGGTCTCATAGACGACATTGCCGTACTGGCTTGGGTACTTCAAACCATTGTAAAATGGGCGCCGGCCTCGCTGAGGGATAAGTATCAGTTAAAGGACTAATTGGCAGGTCCTTTACTTACCCAAAAGGTGATTCGGGAGCCCTTGGCTACCTGATCGCCGGGAGCTAAATCTTGTCTGAATACTTCGCCTTCTGGTCTTTCATTAAAGTCTAAAAAATATTGGTATCGGAGGCCTTGGTCAAGAGCCCGTTTCTCAGCGGCTTGAAGACTGTCGCCAACGACATTAGGGACTTCAACAAAGGTTGTTGGTTCGGGCGGCGCTTGCGGTACAGGGACTGGGTCCTCTTCGATTTCGGGCTCTTTCACGGCTTCGGTCACAGGCGCAGGCTCTTGAGTAGCGGGAGGCTGTACCGCTTCCTCTGACTTGAACCAAAAACCTCTTGTAATGACCGCAAGGAGGATAA
>JBEQAI010000415.1:0-3322 GCA_041640415.1 Ammoniphilus sp.
TACAGGTAGGCTTGGATAACCAACCCAACGTTATCATACTCTTGGCGGAGTTCTCTGTAGATGTCGAAAGAAACCTGACAGTGTGCATAATCTTCCATATCAATGCGAACAAAATTTCCGTGCATCTTCGCGCGATCTAAGATTCGACGCATATTGGCCATACACAAGTCCTTGCTGATATCCAAACCGAGGGAAGTCATTTTCAAAGAAAGATTGGAATTCACCCCTGCTTTTGCAATCGCATCAAGTGTCTGGATACACATAGAAGCCGACTCATTCGCCTCTTCCTGTGTAAACACAAACTCCCCAAGATGGTCTAAGGTAGCTACTCTACCTTGCTTATTCAATTGCCTCACAGCATTGATCGCTTTTTCAATGGATTCCCCGGCTACAAAGCGACTTGCTCCGAATTTAAGCCCATATTTTTTCGCCCATTTATTGGCTGAACGGTTTTTTCCTAACGCTTGAAACATATTTCTCATTAATAGTTCCACGAGGGTTTTCCTCCTGTTCAAAATTATACATTCTCAAAGTGTTCAATCACTTATTGTTCTTTGTGTTTTGATTATACAACAAATTAAACAACTTTGTACATATTTATTTATACAGAATTAGTGTTTAATTTTGAACAATTCATCTGCATAACCCAACATTCATTGTAAAAGAAGCCAATAAGTATGCGAGAGAAATCTCTTTAAGTCTGGGGTATCGAGGCTACGAAGCTGTATAAAATGAAAAGCCACTGTTCACAAGGACAGTGGCTTAGATTTATTTTCCAGAAGACAATGCTTCATTAAGTTGATCAAAATAGGGCTGGATCTGCATTTCACCTCGGAATAATATTCCTTATCAAATCACATCCTAAATATGCATCTTAGTAACCATGAATCGAGTGATCTTTTGTGACCAGTGGGCAAGAAAAGCAGTTCTTGGAACTATATGGACTTCAAAAAAAGACCTATGACATGTGGATCGATTACTGGTTCCAATATGTAGCAGGAACCTGGCAATTCTGGGTTTATGTCGCGTTTATCATCGTGCCCCTAGTGGTTCTCTATTTTTATCTTGATCGCAGGAAAGCTTACTTTCTAGGTTTTTACGGTTTTTGCGTGCACATGCTTGCAGCCTATATTGATGCTTATGCTACTAATAAGGGACTCTGGGGATTTCCATACAAAGCTGTACCTGTTCTGCCGGCAAGCTTTTCTATTGATGCCGTTTTAATCCCGGTATCCTTTATGTTAACCTATCAATGGGCACTAAATCGCAATAAAAATTACTACCTCTATTTAACCCTTCTTAGTGTCGTTTTCTCCTTCGGCTTGAAGCCCAAGGAACAACCTTTTTTCATCTCTTTCTATGGTATATTTCCGGCGTGGTGCTTTACAAGTGGGTCATCAATATTTTCATCCATATCAGACAGCAGGAAGGGAAGCCGTCCATACAACCTATCCGCCTATTCGGGAAAAAAGAAAAAACCAAGTAGCCTACGAGAGGCTATTTGGTTTTTCATTCTTAGGACACCCAGTACAAAACTCCAGCTGAGAGGTTATTTTATAGTATAGGCAACATGTCTTTCTAACGCGCTGATTTTGTCGGTATAATATTTTTTCAACGATTTTCTCTTTTTCCAAACAGATCAGGAGGAGCTTCATGGATTAGATACCTAAAATCCTGATGCCGATCCCCGTCCCCAATACGTTGCTCATAAACATAAAGCCAGTAAACCTATAGGCGTCGTTAATTCGGCAGACGTCAGGGTCATCATAAATATCGATTCCTATTCCTAAATAACAAATAAATAAAAAACGGAGCACCAATCCCCGATGTGAAAACCCCTGCCGGAATGTCGGAAGGAGAAAAAGCGGTTCGACCAATTAAGTCGGCCACCACAACAATAACTCCCCCCAATAATAAGCTTACGGGAAGCAAGTTGCCGAAAGAAGGACCTACTAGTTTTCGACTTAGATGCGGGGCAATTAGTCCCACAAACCCGATCGCTCCCGCAACCGAGACCGCCGCACCAGCCAAAATGACGCTTATTGCAAGTAATATGAACCGCTCGCGTTGTACCGTACTTCCCACACTTGTGGCAATCTCGTCTCCCAAGGCTTGAATATTAATTTTCCGAGCATAAATATAAGCTAAAGGCAGAAAAATCACCGTCCATGGAATCATTAATCGCACATGATCCCATGTGCTCCCATATACACTACCTGTTAGCCAAACATAGGCCTGACTGGCCGAATAGATGCTAGCAGACAGCAACATCATCTTGGTGATGGCCCCCATGGCTGTTGCCACTCCGATCCCAATTAAAACCAGTCTAACAGGAGTAACTCCCTTATTCCACGATAGCAAATAAATTAAGAAGGAAATGACACCTGCGCCTGTCATCGCTGCCAAAGGCAGCCAATGAATGCTTAGAGAACCAGAGAGATAAATCATAAAGCCCACGGCACCTACAGCTGCTCCCCCTGTTATCCCAATAATGTCAGGAGAGGCCAGCGGGTTTCTGATCATGCCCTGGAGAATAGCTCCCGCAACCGCTAGACATGCTCCGGCTAAAAAGGCCGTAAGGACTCGCGGCAGTCTTAAAGTTTGAACAACTAGCGCATGCTCTTCTGTTCCTTTACCCAGAATGGAATAAATCACCTCCAAGGGAGAAATCTTGATCTCCCCCATTCCCGTGCTTAACACCATAACGAAACACGCAAGTAAGAATAAACAAGTTGTAACCACAATGGCTTTTTTATCTGCGAGAAAAGATAGACCCTTCCCCATGCGAAGAGTGATATATTTCGTTGTCATGCTTTATTAAACCCCTTCCTCGCAATGTAAACAAAGAATGGTATTCCTATGATGACGGTCATTACCCCGACTGGCACCTCTGAGGGTTGAAGGAAAAATCTTGCTGCCGTATCTGCACTGATTAGGAGTAGCGCTCCGAGCAAGGCACAATAGGGTACAATCCATCGATAGTCGTTGCCAACCAAGAAGCGGGCAATGTGGGGGATGACCACACCGATAAAAAGAATGGGCCCAGCGACAGAAACCGCGCTTCCTGCTAATAGGACAACTAAGAGCATCATAATTCCTTTGACGAATACCGTACGTTGCCCCAACCCTTTTGCGACATCATCTCCCATCGCTAACACGTTCATGGACCGGCTCATCAGCAACGCACCTATCCAACCAAAAATCATAAAAGGAAGAACGGTGGTAGCCATTTCCATTGACCTTCCTGCAACGGAGCCCGTCAACCAAAACATGACTTCGTCCAATCCTTTTTCGTTGATTACTAGCATCCCCTGCGTGAAGG
>JBEQAI010000416.1:0-3317 GCA_041640415.1 Ammoniphilus sp.
GGATTTTTATTTTATGCAATCCTCAGTACTTGTGTCTTACTAAGAGAACTTGGCGATTTTATGAACGCACAAATTTTGCCTACCACTCCAATTCAATGGATCATCGGTATATTTACATTTGCTGTCACAATTGGAGTTCGTTCAGGAATAGAAACATTAGCCCGAAGTGCCGAAACATTCTTCCCTTGGGTAACCCTTCTTTTTATCATTTTTATCCTTCTTCTTATCCCTAACGTAGATATGGAGAACGCACGCCCCATGCTTGAACATGGCTTCAAGCCATTTCTAGAAACTTCCTATTCATTTGTTATTACTCCATTTGTAGAGATTTTCATCTTTTTAATGATTCTTCCTACTGTTAATCAAAAAGATAAAATAGGAAAAAGTATTTTTTTCGCTGTCCTGTTAGGAGGAATTTTTTTACTATTAGTTACATTATTTTCCATCCTTATCCTCGGTGTAGATCATACTTTGAGAAATAACTATCCGAGTTATTTGTTAGCAAAATCGATTAGTGTTGGTCATGTTATCGAACGAATAGAAGCTATTTTCGCCGGTATTTGGTTTATCACTATTTATTTTAAGACAAGTGTTACATTTTATTGCTTTATATTAGGACTCACCCATGTGATTAAATTAAATGATTATCGTCAATTGGTTTTACCAACTGGCTTAATCATGGTGATTCTTTCAATCGTAATCGCACCTAATTACGTATATTTAGCTAAGGTCTTAACGAGCAATTGGCCTTTGTTCGATTTAACGTTTGGGGTATTTTTTCCTTTACTCCTGTTAACTGTTGTAGCTATCAAGAAAGGCATGTATCGGTTCCTCCGATAATAAGGTGGAATCCAGCCCTAGGTCGGGACTTTCACCTAGACATAGGCCATCCTGGTGTAAAGTATAGAGAGAGCTATGTAGCCCTCTCTATGTTTTGAAGTTTTAACTAATTGTTTAGCTATATGGTCAAGAGAAATGATAATGCCTCAGAAAGGATAGCTTAACTTTCGAAAACTATTTTACCATCCATAATCGTTAAGTGTACCCGAGCGTCACGTATTTGTTCTGAAGGAACTTCAAATAAGTTGCGATCCAGCACGACGATATCCGCAAGCTTGCCTTTTTCCAGCGTGCCCATTTCATGCTCCCGGAAAGCGCCATAGGCAGGATCGACAGTATAATGCCTTAATGCATCCGCCAGCCGGATACGTTCCGCTTCATTCCAGACTCCTTCTTCGCTATACTCCAGTCTTGTCACAGCACGGTGAATTTCTAGCATTGGGTTAAGTGGTGCAACCGGATAATCACTCCCGAACACGATCTTCGCTCCAGTCTCTTTGATCGATTTAACTGGGAATATTCTTTTGCTCTTTTCCTCGCCGATCCGAGCGGTATAGCTGCAAACCGGCATGAGCGCTAAATGGTACGGCTGCATAGAAGCAATGACCCCTAGTTGTTTGAACCGTGGGATATCCTCTGGATGAACGACTTCAAGGTGTTCAAGCGTATGTCTGGAATCTCGTATTCCATTCTGTTTCTGCGCTTCCTCGAAAGCATCCAGTCCAAGTCTTATCGCTGCGTCCCCAATGGTATGGAAGCGAATACGGAACCCTTCGCGATCCGCATCGACAACCCATTGTTTGATTGTTTCTTCCGGGAAGGCAGGTTCCCCTCTTGATTCCGGTTTATCGATATAGGGATCCAACATATAGGCTGTATGACCAGAGACGACGCCGTCGATAAATTGTTTTAGACCAGAAAATTGCAACTTGCCAGATTTATACGTTTCCCTTAATGCTTTGGCTGTTTCTAGATCGCCATCAAGGGCAGGCACAATATGAATACGGGCGCTCATTCGATCCTGGTCTTCAAATCGCTTAAACAATTCATATCTACTAATCTTTTTCATTGCACGACTCGCGAACAGATCATGCACTGATGTAACTCCAACCTTGCCTGCTTGAATAAAAAAATTTTCCAACATCTCCTCTACCCGCTTATCGGAGAAATTAAACGCATGATCAGCAGCGAGACTCATGGCTGATTCATGAAGAATGCCAGTCGGCTCTCCATTCTCGTCTTTATCAATAATACCGAAAGGAGGAGCTACGGTGTCCCTGCTCACGTTTATTAACTCCAATGCTTTGCTGTTCACCCATGCATAATGACATTCTGCCGAAAACAGCAGAGCGGGACGATCGGGCAGCACCCTATCCAGTGAAGATCGGTGCGGGTATTCTGTATTGTCCCAACTGTCTTTATCCCAACCGCAACCAATAACCCAGTAATCCTCCGGTTTCGCATTTGCATATTGCTCCACCATTTCCACTGCTTCTAGCTCCGATTTCGCCTCAAACAACGACACACTAAAGTCTTTAAAAAGACTACCCAGCATAACATGCAAATGAAAATCGTGAAATCCAGCCATAATGAGTTGATCTCGGTAATGAAACTGCTTGGTATTCGGCCCAATCCAATGTTCGATTTCTTGTCTAGTTCCGATATGCGCAATTTTATTGCCTACAATGGCGATTGCTGCCGGGGACGGAGAGTTATCCAAACCTGTAAAAACGGCGTTGCTTGTTAAAATAATATCTGCTGTATTCATTGCGGCCTCCTTAATATACATCGTAGGATTCATTTAATTTTAATTCAGGCGGTTTTTTGCTAAATCCTTTGGTTAGTACGATCAAGTAGATGAAACCAAACAACAACCAAAAGCTGCCCAATGTTTTCGAGTGTTGATCCAAACCGAACAGTAACCATAAAACGAATGCGACTCCCGCAAGTGGAAGAACCATATAAGAAAGGATACCTAAGAGGGTACGCTCTTTTTGCCTAATGAAATAGTGAAAAAACACGGATAGATTTACAAAGGTGAACGCAAACAACGCTCCAAAACTAATGAGTGATGCTATGATTTCCAGGTTTATGAACAAGGCAGTCAAGGAAATCGTGCTCACAAGCAATAAATTGAGAATTGGTGTTTGATATTTCGGATGAATGTAGGAAAAAAACTTTTTGGGAAGAACTCCATCTTTGCCCATCGAATACAAAATGCGTCCTACGCTTGCCTGGGATACTATAGCGGAAGCAAGACATCCGACGCCTACCATGGCGAGAAACGCAGATTCAAGGAAACTACCTCCAACTAAAGTAACAATCTCAAATGAAGCAGCCTCGAGGTTTTGAAACTTGGTATGATCCGGGAATACTGTGTAGCACAAATAAGAAACTCCGATAAAGATAACGCCACCAACCAACGTTACAATCATAATCGCTCGCGGAATCGTTTTCTTAGGATTAATTGTTTCTTC
>JBEQAI010000417.1:0-3308 GCA_041640415.1 Ammoniphilus sp.
TCCAAAACCGAAAATATCCACTTGAAATTCCTTTTGTAGCTTCTCAATCGTAGCCCTTAATTCTCGCTCTACAAATTCTTGCGTTCTTTTTTCCAGTTTCAAAATAGCTTGGATATCCGTTAAATCCTCTTTGCATTGTGTTGCATCTATCCTTGATTCGAAGTCAACGCGAATTACAAAATGAGGGATTCCTTCTTGATAGTTGGCCTTTATGTTCGTTTTGGAATTATAAACCCTCAAAGAGACATAAACTTGAATATGAGCGTCAGCACTTCAAGAGGCGTATTGGGAAAGGTGTCGACAATAAGCAACTCAATAAAGTCTCTCAGTACTCGGGCGGAAATATATAAGAAGTAAGTCACATAAGTGAGCGTGAGAAGAGATCCCGGTATCTGCCCCAGGGTATCCCCCATAATTTCAAATAGATTCTTCCCTTCCCGAAAGGAAAGGATGAACACATAAAACCTAAACAGAACGAATCCAAACAAAGCGGCAACGAGGATCGCTAACCCTGCGTCTTTTTTTGCTTCAGCACCTACCCCTACTACGACTGCTGAACCTATTTCAAACATAAAGATCAGAATAAATAAAGGAAAACATAACAAAAAGGCTCCATACATGGTAAAGAGCCTAGCCGTTTCAGATCGTTCCCACATCTGTAAAGTTCGTATCCATCCCTGGCATGCCAGGCACCCAATTTGCTGGCACCCCTTTTCCCGTCTTCCTCTCATAGTAAAGCCCCTGAAGCAAGCGGAGGATCTCGTAGATATTTCTTCCTACCTCCTGTGGATAGATCTGCTTGGAAACAATGATCCCTTCCGGATTAATCACTATGGTGGCTCGGAAGGCTGCACCAGCCTTCTCATCTAGCACTCGATAAGCCCGACTAATCTGCAGGTTTCGATCGGAGAGAAGAGGAAATTGGACCTGTTTAGCTTTGGGCGATATATCCTTGAATACTTTATGGGAAAATACACTGTCTGTACTAATTCCCCATACGACCGTATCAATCGCTTGAAAATGTGGATAAAGCGCAGCGACCGCTGCTAGTTCTGTTGGTCAAACGAAAGTAAAATCACTGGGGTAAAAGAAAAGAACCACCCAAGACCCTCTGCAATCCTCTAGCTTCAACTTCTTCATTTCCTGATTCACTAGAGCTGGGGCTGTAAATAACGGAGCCTCGTCATCTCGCGTGGCACAAAACGGCTGCTGATCATCCATGGCTTTTCCCTTCCTTTCATGTGTAATCTTATTTTATGCACTAGGCATTCATCATGGGAGTGTCCAACGAAACTTGACAAGAATGGATAATATTTCTAATATTAGCCCAAACCCTATGTGTGATTTTTTAGATTGGAGGTTACAATGGACAGGTATCAAGAACAAATCGATCAGCAGCGTCAGTTTTTTCATACAGGAAGAACCAAAGACTTGTCCTTTCGCAAGGAAGCTCTTAAGAAGCTCAAAGCCATGATCTTAAGATACGAACCGCAAATTAATGAAGCTCTCAAGCACGACTTGAATAAATCGGAATACGAAGCTTTCGTCACGGAAATCGGCGTTCTAATTGAAGAAATTAATTTTATGCTCAAGCACCTCGATCAATGGGCCCGGCCTCGTGCCGTGAAACCCTCCTTCATGACCATCGGCTCCAAAAGCATGATCTACCCTGAACCCTACGGTGTTGTGCTTGTGATCGCTCCCTGGAATTATCCTTTTCACCTAGCCATTGCTCCGATTATTGGGGCCATAGGAGCCGGCAATTGTGTCATGCTGAAGCCATCTGAGCTAACCCCTCGCACATCTGCCCTGCTGTCAGAGCTTATTCAAAAAGTCTTCCCGCCAGAATACATTAGCGTCGTGGAGGGCGGTGTGGAGGTAAGCACATCCTTACTGGAGAAAAAGTTTGACTATATCTTTTTCACTGGAAGCGTTTCCGTAGGAAAGATCGTAATGTCTGCGGCAGCCAAGCACTTAACGCCCGTTACGCTTGAGCTAGGCGGAAAAAGCCCTTGCATTGTCCACGAGGATGCAAACCTAGCCTTAGCCGCCAAACGAATCGTATGGGGAAAATTTATCAATGCGGGACAGACCTGTGTAGCTCCAGACTATCTCTACGTCCAGGAGAGCATAAAAGAAGACCTCCTCAAGCGAATGAAGAAAGAGATCGAAGAAATTTACGGGAACCGGATCCTTGAGAAGCAAAATTTCACAAGAATTGTGAGCAAAAAGCACTTTGACCGATTACAACGCTTCCTATCCAATGGCAGTCTAATCACGGGAGGGAGAGCTGATCGTCAATCCTTAATGATCGAACCTACTTTGCTTGATCATATTTCATGGAACGACGAGGTGATGCAGGACGAAATATTCGGACCGATTCTGCCTGTCTTGACCTACCGCACGCTAGGGGATGTCATTGCCGAAGTCAATCAGCGCCCAAAGCCCTTAGCCTTATACTTGTTTTCCGAAAGCCCCACGGTTCAGGAGCTCGTTCTTGGAACGATTTCCTTTGGCGGGGGCTGCGTCAATGATACCCTGATGCACCTCTCTTCCCCTCACCTCCCTTTTGGAGGCGTAGGCGAAAGCGGCGTCGGGGCGTATCATGGTAAAGGCAGTTTTGATACCTTCTCCCATGAAAAAAGTATACTCAAGCAAACCACTAGATTCGACATTCCCTTGCGCTACCCTCAAGTAAAAAACGGTTTAAAAAAACTGCGATGGTTTGTCCGGTAAAAAGCGGAAAAGAACAGCTCCTCCTCGGACTGTTCTTTTCCGCTTTTTTAGTAGCCGTAGCCGATAAAACCTGGCTGAGCCACGATGACAAGTAAGATGTAGAGAACTAGGATGAACGCAAGGCCACCCCACAATCCACCTGCTACAGGAGCTCCCATCCATTTCTCCTCCCTTCTTAACTTTCTAATCTATGTATATGCCCTGACCTAGACAGGCGATTGTACGGATGCCTATCTTCACAATTGGAAAATGATGTATAATGACTGGTGGAAGGAGAGTGTATACTTCCTCTCTTTGGTGTAAAGAGTATTATTATGGTGAAACCAACCAAAGGAGGTCTTGGATGATGAATACGCAACGTGCTAGCGAAATCGCGGAATCACCAGTAATGTGTCATGTTACATTTAACGGAACCCCGGTGTACATCCAACACGTGGATGAGAACAATGAAACCGCGCGAATCTATCCGTTAGGTGAGCCACAGAACGAACAAGAGGTTCCTGTCAATCAACTTATCGAACACTAGTCGTAACAATGAAAAAAGAAGCTGCGTTAAGCCTCAGCTTCTTTTT
>JBEQAI010000418.1:0-3298 GCA_041640415.1 Ammoniphilus sp.
GAAGCCCCCATCTTCTAAAAAAGTAATTATTATCGGTGCAGGCATGGCCGGATTGGTTGCAGCCTCTTTGTTGAAGCGAGCAGGGCACGAGGTTATCATCATTGAAGCGGACAATAGAGTAGGCGGACGCATCTATACAATGCGGGCTCCTTTCTATGGCACACAGTATCTCGAGGCTGGTGCGATGCGTATTCCGGAAACCCATCTTATCACGTTGGAATACATCAGGAAATTCAAGCTTCCCCTCCAACCGTTCATTAATACGACGCCTTATGACCTCTTCTACATGAAAGGCAAGAAAACACGTTTGATGACCTACGAACAGAATCCCGACATCCTCGGTTTTCCTGTAGCCCCGCATGAGAGGGGAAAGACGGCAAAGGAACTGCTTCAGCTAGCCATCCAGCCCGTCACCGATTTTCTTAACCTCGATCCACAAAAAAACTGGCCTCTTCTTGTCCAAGAACTCGATAAATATTCTATGGACTCCTATTTGAGGTACAACCCTTACGGATACAGACTCTCACCCGGTGCCATTGAAATGATTAAGGTAATCCTTACCCTACAGGGATTGATCGAGCTTTCTTTTCTGGATATCTTTCGTGAATTCATGATCCTGTTTACCCCCAATATTCGCTTTTACCAGATCGCAGGGGGCAACGATCAGCTTTCGCAGGCCTTTCTTTCTGAATTAAGGGAGAATATCTATTATCGACAGAAGGTTAAAAAAATGATACAGCACCATAACCAAGTGTCCATCTACACCGTTCACCAAGAAAGTCTGGCTCCGTTTCAATTCACCGCTGACTTTGCCATTGTGACCATTCCTTTTTCCGTCTTAAAGCTAGTGGAGATCGAACCCTATGAATCCATTTCTCCGGGCAAATGGAAGGCCATTCGAGAGCTTCACTACGTGGGCTCTACCAAGATCGGCATTCAATTTAAACACCCGTTTTGGGAAGCGGAGGGCCTGTTTGGCGGGCAAACGGTGACGGATTTACCCATTCGCTATGTTCAATATCCTAGTCATCAGCTAGGACAGAAAAGGCCAGGAGTGATTTTAGCTAGCTACACGTGGGAGGATGATGCGATTCCCTGGGATAGCTTACGCGCCGAAGAACGCTTGGAATACGCCATGAGAAACCTATCAGCCATTCATGGGAACCGTGTGTATGGCGATTTTCTTTCTGGAGCAAGCCACAGTTGGCTACGCCATCCCTACTCCGGTGGTGCTTTTGCTATGTTTAAACCGGAACAGGCAACCGAACTCTCTCCTCATCTTTCCAAACCCGAAGGAAGGATTCATTTTGCCGGGGAGCATACTTCCTCCACTCACGCCTGGATTCAAAGTGCCATCGAATCCGGAATTCGCGTTGCTCACGAGGTCAACGACTTCTAAGAGTGCCACTGTCACTCCCCGAATTTTGTCGACGACAAAAAAACGCCCAGCTACCATTACAGAGCTGGGCTAAGACCTACTTATTTCCCTTTTACTTTCTCTCTCCATAGACGAAACTCCTTGCGTTCCTTATCTTCTTTCTTTTTCTTGCTCGCTACCTCCCCTTTAAACGATCTCAGCATGGAGACCGCCATCAATACCAGGACAAACGACAAAGGGAATGCGCTCACGATAATCGCCGTCTGCATCGCATTCAGTCCGCCTGATACCATCAGCACTACTGCAGAGGCTGACAAGATAATCCCCCAAACCAGCTTGACAAACGTAGGCGGATTCAGGCTTCCATTGGTAGTCTGCATACCTAAAACGAAGGTAGCTGAATCGGCTGAGGTAATAAAAAAGGTGGAAATTAAAAACAAGGTCAGTACAATTAACACCATGGTCAGGGGAAGGTGCTGATAAACATAGAACAAGGCCGTTTCGAGCGATTGAGCCGAAACAGGAAGGCCTGCAAAATACTCCATATGAATCCCCGTCCCCCCAAAAACAGCGAACCAAAGCGAACAGACGAAAGTTGGAATCACCAAAACTGCGATAACGAATTCTCGGACCGTTCTTCCTTTCGAGACACGGGCAATAAACGTCCCCACGAAGGGTGCCCAAGCAATCCACCAAGCCCAATAGAAAATGGTCCACCCTTGCACCCATGCCGCTCTCTCTTCATTAAATGGGGCCAATCGAAGTCCCATACTCGGGAGATTCTGCAAATATGAACCAAAAGTGGATACAAACAGATTCAGCAAAAAAACAGTCGGCCCCATAAAAAGGAATACAAAAAACAGGATAACAGCTAGAATCATGTTGGTATTGCTGAGATACTTAATCCCCTTGTTAATGCCGGTCCCCGCTGACAGCAAGAACAGAACCGTCACAATCGAAATGATCACGAGTTGAACAGTAAATGTATTCGGGAAGCCAAATACATAACTTAATCCCCCATTAATTTGAGCTGCTCCAAGTCCGAGGGAGGCCGCTACCCCAAAAATCGTGGCAAATACGGCAACAATATCAATAAAGATTCCAATCGGCCCTTTTGCCCTCTCACCTAGAATCGGATAGAGCGCTGCGCTCATCAACCCAGGCAAGCCCTTTCGAAACTTGAAGTAAGCAAGCGCAAGAGCAATCGTCGCATAGATCGCCCACGCGTGAAACCCCCAATGAAGATAAGTGTATCTCATAGCAATGTTGGCAGCATCGCTAGTCCCCGCTTCACCTAGAGGTGGACTGGAAAAGTGGGAAATCGGCTCCGAGACGCCAAAGAAAAGGAGTCCAATCCCCATCCCGGCACTAAAGAGCATCGCAAACCAGGAAGCGCGATTAAACTCAGGCTTGTCTTCATCCTTGCCTAACTTGATTTTCCCATAGGGACTAAAAATCAAGAACAGGGCAAAGATCAGAAAGAAGGTAGCTACGATCTGATAATACCAGCCAAAGTTAACTAAGAAAAATTGCTGCCATACGTTCATCACACGACCAAGATGCTCGGGGGTAATCACTCCCCAGAGAACAAATCCTAAGGAAATTGCAAGTGAGATCCAGAAGACCTTTGTCACTTCCTTCATATTTGTCCCTCACTTTCCGGTTGTTTTTGGGGTTACCTTATCAGTATTTGCCAAATTACCAGAAATCATTTTGGGACTAGAAATACCTAGCGAACTCTGGATCCTAATATCTCAATTTCCTTTCGCAATTACAGGTTGTGGCTATGCACGAATCATGTCGTTTCTCGTCTAGGCAAACATATGAACAAATAAACATACAAATATAATATAAATGAAAGGAGTGACTGGATGAACTTTCAAATGAAAGAAGCCATGGAGGTACTGGAGCGTACCCCCC
>JBEQAI010000419.1:0-3282 GCA_041640415.1 Ammoniphilus sp.
GTGGTTGAAGCAGAGCATATGTGCATGACAATGCGCGGCGTCAAGAAGCCGGGCTCCAAGACGGTTACCTCTGCAGTCAGAGGATGCTTTGAGCGTGATGTTGCAGCACGAGCGGAAGTATTTAGTTTGATAAAGGGATAGGAGGGAATCTAATGAGCGATCAACCGCAACCGAATGATTATTTTATAATTAAGGCCAAGGAAAACGGGGTAAACGTGATAGGACTTACGCGAGGTGAAACTACACGTTTTCATCACTCCGAGAAATTGGATAAAGGCGAAGTCATGATTGCCCAATTTACCGATCATACTTCCGCAGTGAAGATTCGAGGCAAGGCTATCATCCATACGAGGTATGGGACCATTGATACGAGTGAAGAATAATTGTAAGTCAGTTAAGCAGGCGAGGGAAAGCCTGCTTTCTTTTTGTAAGAATCATACATCCTCCCATCTGCTCGTACACTAAAAGGAGAGGGAGGTGTATAACATGCAATTAGCACGAAATTTGTTTTTTGCCATAGTCCTTTCCACCATGCTTGCCTTTCTGCTTTCTTCCTTGCCATCGAATGTCGAGGAGCAGCCATTGGGGTTGACCCCTGTGTTTAAGCCAAGTAAGTCAATCATATTAAAGGAAGAAAATCTTGTAGATGTGCTTTCCGCATTTGACACGGGTTTACTTTTAGGACATGTGAAATGGGAAAATCGCAATCTTTTTATTGATTATAAGGCCTCAATGGAGAAACCCATTTATGTAGAAGATATATACAATGACCTCTTCTCGGTCGTAAAATCCGCCTATTTGAATGTGAATAATGTAGAAGGCCTGTATGTGCGTGTGCTTTATAAGGAAAAAGGCAAGGACGAAGTATTAATTGCGGTTTCTGCTGAAAGGACCAATCTTTTGCTCAAGGCCTTGACAGAAACAGAAGATAAAAAGTCTTTCCTTCAAGAATATACTACCTTAACCCATGGAGTACTTTGGAAGTCAAAACTTCAAAAATGATTCTTAAAAATTAATCTTAATTAGGATATAATTTGTATGTTATACTTGATCCATTGTCATTTTGGGGGAAAAAATCATGATTCTAACACATTGTTTATTCCGGGAGGAATTAACGGACATTATAGACGAGTTAAACAACCAGATATCTTGTGATTTTGTTCACCGTTACGTGGAAATTCCCTCCATCCCTTATGTTCGGATGCAGGTCCTTTTTTTGTTTCTGCATGATTCTGGCGTAGCTTACAATCAGATTAAGCAATACCTGATCTCCACTTCTCTTATCCAACTAGGGCTCGATTGCCACGAAGAAGTGACCTTAGTGCCCCAAGTTTCAGAGCATGGAATTCGTCAAAGACAGCTAACGGTCTTGGCAGGGGACTTATTTAGCAGCAAGTATTACTATCTTCTTTCGAATCTGGGGGATATTCCATTAATCAAGACTTTAGCGAAATCCATCTACGATATTAATGTAGCTAAGACGCGGCTATATACGCAGCCCCATCTTACCCCGGAAGAAGCCTTGCAGCTGCGTACGGAAATCGATACGGGCCTTTTTACTAGCTTTATCCCTCGTTTTTCAGACGAGCTGCATTCCGTTTGGCGTAGGCTGATGGAGCAATTGTCCCTGATTGAACGATTGGCTCGAGAAATATCAAGGTATCAGCACTGCCAAGAGCTTACTGGATATATGGAGAAGCTGGTTGGAGAAATTTCTGTACGGGAAGCAACTGACCAAGTTCGGCTGATGATTGAACAAGCCATTGGGGATATTCAGGAAGATGTGTATGGTTTGCGAAAGGACGAGGTAAAGCAAGGGATTAGGGATCTTATTAAGAGCACCCTGAACCAGATAGACCATCAGGTTTCCATTCCCTAGGATGTAAGGAGATAATGCGGAAATGAATAAGTTAAAGATAATCTTAGAGATGATCAAATTCGAGCATACTATATTTGCCCTTCCATTTGCTTACATGGGTGCTATTTTAGGAAGTATTGTGGTAAATGGAACGTGGCCTACTTTAGCGCAGATTTTATGGATTACACTTGCCATGGTAGGAGCGAGAAGTGCGGCCATGGCCCTTAATCGAGTGATTGATCGGGTGATTGATGCAAGAAACCCTCGAACAGCTACCAGGGCTATTCCTGCAGGCTTGTTGTCCGCTAAAGAAGTTTACGTCTTTATTGTTGGATCCTTTGCCCTTTTATTTTTTGCTGCTTTTCAATTAAACATGCTGGCAGTGCAATTACTGCCTCTTGCGGTATTTGTACTTGTCCTATATTCCTATACAAAACGCTTTACATGGGCCTGTCATCTCGTCTTGGGAGTGGCCATTGGCCTGGCTCCGCTTGGGGGATGGGTGGCAACCACCGGCCAAGTAGATATGGTTGGATTGTTATTATTCGTTACGGTTGCCTTATGGACAGCAGGATTTGATATCATTTATGCTTGTCAGGATATTGAATTTGACAAACAAAATGGTCTCTACTCCATTCCTAGTCGCTTTGGTTTAGCTAGCGCTTTGAATTTAGCTCGATGGTTACACGCAATAACCGTAATAGGATTTGTGGCCATATACTACCTCACGGATTTAAGCCTGATGTTCGCTATTGGCGTGCTTGTCGCAGCAGTTATATTAGTTTATGAGCACCGTCTGGTATCTCCACATGATCTGTCGAAACTAAATACTGCGTTTTTTACCATGAACGGTGTATTAAGTGTGGTTGTCTTTGTTTTTACAATACTTGACCTGGTGATAAAATGAGAATAGGAAAAATATCTTATACGAATGTGTTGCCTGTTTTTTATTTTTTTCAAGACGCTAAGTTTGATGGACTTGCTTCCTTCATTGAAAAGGTTCCTGCTGAATTGAATCGGCATCTTGCAGCTGGCGAGATTGATTTAGGACCGGTTTCTTCCTTTACCTACGCAGAAAATGATGGGGCTTATCAGGCATTAGAGGACTTATCCGTCAGCGCGCTAGGAGCCGTGGGCTCCATCTTTCTGTTTAGCAAGTTCCCCCTAGAAGAGTTGAGAGAGCCCAAGATTGCGTTAACGAATACGTCTGCAACATCTGTTAATTTGCTAAAAGTGATCATGGAAAAGTTTCAAAAGGCACATCCTCAGTATCTAACCATGAAGCCCTCTTTGCAACATATGATGCAGGAAGCAGATGCGGCCTTGCTGATTGGGGATGATGCCCTCATGGCAAAGCTGAAGAATCCGGAGTATTATGTTTACGATTTAGGGGAATTGTGGTATAAACATACAGGGATGTGGAT
>JBEQAI010000420.1:0-3271 GCA_041640415.1 Ammoniphilus sp.
CGTCGTAGACAGACGAAGCTGCTAGAGCGGGGATAGACATCCCGCTCCCCACCGAAACGGCCAGAATGATGGCCAGTAATCTCATCCAATACAACACCAAAACCCCCAGTGCATAAATATTTCCTATTTTGCACTGAGGTCGGTTCATTTATGTTGAACTTATTTGTATTTCTTCCAGTCCATTCGAGATTCGTTCAACAGCTCCTCAAAGGACTTGTTTTTCTCTCTTTGCTTGGCTTCAAATTGCTTGCGCGCCGCTTCTTCTTCTTTCTGTTTCTGAATTTCCTGTTCCTTGTCTTTCTTGATTTGCTTTAACTGCTCGGCCATTTCACTGCTTAGGAAGTCTCCTAGGCTCAATCCTTTGTCGGCCTCTTTAGGTTTAGGTGTTGGTTTTTTCTTCATCGTTTCCTCCACTCTAGTGCTTACGCGGCAGCTCTCCCGTAAGACGATACTGCTCAGCTAACGCGTCAATTTCTTTTTTGAGCTCAGCCACCAATTCTTTTTCAGGGATCTTTCTTACAATTTCACCATGTCGGAAAAGAAGTCCTTCCCCTCGCGCTCCCGCAATCCCGATATCGGCTTCTCTTGCCTCACCAGGACCGTTCACGGCACAACCCAGCACGGCTACTTTAATCGGGGCCTTGACCGTACTAATGTAATCCTCAATTTCATTGGCCACAGAGATCAAATCGATCTCAATCCGTCCGCATGTTGGGCAGGAAATAAGCGTAGCAGCGTTAGCCGCTAACCCAAAGGTTTTCAGCAGTTCGCGGCAAACCTTGATTTCTTCCACCGGATCGGCACTAAGCGAAATTCGAATCGTAGACCCTATACCTTGAGCGAGTAGAGCTCCCAGTCCAGCCGCACTTTTTACGGTACCTGAAAAGATGGTACCTGCTTCAGTAATGCCTAAGTGCAACGGATAAGAAAACGCAGCGGCGGCTTTTGTATATGCCTCAATCGCTAAAGGGACATCGGAAGCTTTAAGAGAAACAATGATGTCATGGAAATCAAGATCTTCTAAGATCTGAATATGATGAAGGGCGCTCTCGACCATCGCGTCCGCTGTAGGATAGCCATATTTATCTAGAAGGTGCTTTTCCAGGGATCCGGCATTCACTCCAATTCGAATAGGTACGCCTCTTTCTTTACAAGCCTTGACGACTTCTTCCACTTTTTCTCTCTTTCCAATATTGCCCGGGTTGATTCTAACTTTATCAATGCCATTCTCAATCGCCTTGAGAGCTAGCTTATGGTCAAAATGTATATCCGCCACAAGGGGGATGTGAATTCGCTTTTTAATTTCACGGATCGCTTCCGCTGCTTCCATATTATTTACCGTAACACGTACAACCTGGCAACCTGCTTCTTCGAGTCGAAGAATTTGCTCCACGGTAGACTCCACGTCCGCCGTTTTGGTTGTAGTC
This sequence comes from Ammoniphilus sp., assembly GCA_041640415.1. Lineage (GTDB taxonomy): Bacteria > Bacillota > Bacilli > Aneurinibacillales > RAOX-1 > YIM-78166. The sequence continues at coordinate 1,428 of JBEQAI010000420.1, forward strand.
ATACTCTGAATTACGACTTGATTGCTTCCGCCAATCGTGAGATTTCCCACCTTGATTGGCTTGGTCTGCGTTCTATGGTACATAACATAACTCCTTTTTTACTGGATAAAGGCCTATCTATATTGTAAACAATCTGGCCCATATGTCGATATTGTTTTTCTATCTATGGTCAGGTAACTTTATTTTAATTTTTAAAAAAATTCTGTAAAAACAGCCAAACCTATGCTATACTTAGAGTACCTCATAACCTTTGTTTTTTCTCCTCAGTCTCTGAGGAGATTTTTATTTTTGATCCGCGAAAAAAGGAACGGTTTTATACCGTCCCTTCAGGGTCCGCCACTGCGCTTTCGATGGCCAGCCGAATCCGTTCACCCAGGTGGCTGAGCTGCGAGATTTGGCCAAATTCCCATAGCTCCTTGAAGCTCTGGTAGAAGCGGTCCGCTTCCGTTACCTTGCCATACGTATATAGCCTCTGAATGTCCCGTAAAATATTGCTTACCATTTGAGACTTCGTTTCAAATTCCTGTTGTGCCTCTTTGACCTCTTCACGGATAAGCGACATTTCCTGATCCAGCTCGTGGGCAGCCTCAGCAGCCTTGACCAGCCGCTTGCGAATATGCGGGGGAATGTTTTGTTCATATTTATAATTAAGAGAATGCTCGATCGTCGCCCAGAAATTCATGGCTAGCGTACGGATCTGGATCTCAGCCAAGATTTCTTTAGGGCCTAGTGAGGTTTGGACAGGATATCTTACGATAATGTGATGACTGCGGTAGCCGCTATCTTTTTGGTTGTTCACATAGTCTTTTTCGTAAAGAAACTCCATATCCTTTCTTTGTAAGATCAGTTCCCTTACCTTATCTATATCTTCCACAAACTGGCACATCACACGAATCCCGGCAATATCTTCAATGCCCGTCTCAATATTTTCCATAGGGACATTCAATCGCTTCGCTTTTGAAAAGATACTTGAAATTCGCTTGACCCTGCCGGTAACAAATTCAACGGGGGAATAGTCTTCTCTTTTTTTATATTCCTTTCGGATTCCTTTAAACTTTATTTTTAATTCTTCTACCGCTTGCTCGTACGGTATCAAGAATTTATCCCAGTCACGATTACTCACTCCGATTCCTCCTGCCAGAGTTTTTCCCTCCCACCAATCAAATGAGGGAAATCATGCTAATCCTTCCGAATCTATTTTACAGGATTTCTTCGGGATAAGAAAGTTATGAGGCCTCTCATCTTACCCGAGAGGCCTCCAATCGTTCATTATACAAGAACCGGTTTATCGCATCTGCTCATCATATCTTCTATATCTTTAACAGATTGTTCCAGTTCTTTTATATCTTCGTCTAGCAACTCCTTTAAACGGATTTTGTCTTTCAGTAATTTTCTAGTATGTTCGAGTCGCTGCTTGAGATCGAATACGCCTAAGTACATGTCGAATCCCTCCATATTACCTATTCCTTGTTTTTAACCTTTATATCTATATGCACTATGGATGGAAAACTTGACACTTTTTTTCTTCATTGATTAGGACACCCATTTGGCCACAATCGGATATCCGAAAGGCTCATCTTTAGCCGCGTAGATAATCCCTTTGATCGGATACCAAATGCCCACAATACCAAAGAAGATTAATAGCGGAATTCCGATTAGTACGAAGGATAGCACGAACGAAATAAAAATGCAGAAGCTTAACAAAATATGGAACAAGAGCGCTTGGATGGCAAAATCCTTGACCTCACGGTCTTGCGTTATCAGCATAAAGATAACAGGAACAAGAATCGGCGCAAAAAAAGCACTGGCATGAATCACGATAAACGATCCTTTTCTATCCATAA
>JBEQAI010000421.1:0-3269 GCA_041640415.1 Ammoniphilus sp.
TGTCGATGAATCAGCTCACTCATTTCTTCCGTTTTTCGTGATGCCGCCAGGATAATTCTCTTTCCATGTAGTGCTCTCGTCATTGCCTCCCAATTCCTCTCCGTCGCTTCTGTTATAGGGCTAAGCTACTACACCCTTTCTGTCCTCGCAAGCCATTCCGTGCTTGATAAAACCGGGAAAGGAGGAGTCTTTAACTCCCCCTCAATAACAACATTTATTAGGACAAAACTAAAAGACTGTCTACCTGTGCTTGGATGTGCTCAAGACCTACACGTTCCACATACTCCCAATAACTTTCTTGTTCATTTCGTTCTTCTTTGTAAAAACCGATAAGTTGGGCTAGGAAGGGGCCGAGCTTGTCTACCGTTACGCGGGCTTTTAGCCTTTTATTAAAGCGTGATTGTATATCCAAGGTTCCCCCGACAAAAACATCAAAGGCATCTACCATGCCATTTTCCGTTTTGACTAGCGCTCCTTGTAAACCGATGTCTGCAATCTGCCGCTGTCCACATGAATTCGGGCAGCCCACCATGTGGATACGCAAAGGAGTGTCTAGTTCCACGGTTTGGTCCAGATACTCTGCCAGTGATCTCATCCGTTCTTTGGTCTCTACGATTGCCAGGTTGCAATATTCATTCCCCGTGCAGGAAACCGCATACCCAACAAAAGTGTTAGGCGAAAGCTTAAAGCGCATTTGAATAATCGGCTCTTGTTTGAAGTCCTCCACTTTGTCTGCAGGGATATAACGAATCAAGACATTCTGTGAATTACATGTGGCTAAGGTACCATCCCCATATTCATCTGCTAATCGAGCCAGTTCTGCCAGTTCTTCAGCATTCATGCGGCCAATCGGTACAGAAAGCCCCGCATAGTAAAAGCCCTTTTGCTTTTGCTCATGGATTCCATAAAAATAACCGGCATTCCATCCTTGAATTAAATTTTCACCTTTGGGCTCAAACTCGCCTGTAATTTTGACCAATTCTTCCCGAAACTTCTCAACTCCCCAATCCGCCACCAGAAACTTCATGCGGGCATGGTTGCGTTTTTGGCGATAGCCAAAATCACGAAAAATCGATGTCACACCAATCGCTGCCTTCAAGACTTCATCGGGACGGACGAATACATCCAGCATTTGAGCCAAAAACGGCTTCGCCGATAATCCTCCGCCAACCCACACATGGAACCCTAACACTTCTTCCCCTTGAATCACTTTTTTCGCAGGCGTAAACGCCAAATCGTTGATCTGGGCGTGTGCTGTATTCCATACATTAGCGGAGATGGACATCTTATATTTACGTGGAAGATTCGAGAAGTCTCGATTACGCACGAAGAATTTCTCTACTTCCGCGACAATGGGCCTAGTATCCATTGTTTCGTGGGGGTCAATACCGGCTAAAGGATTCCCCATGATCGTGCGAGGGCAATCCCCACAGGCTTCAATGGAGGAAAGACCAACGGAGTGCAAACGATCATATATATCGGGGATGTTTTCAACTGTAAGCCAATGAAACTGTACAGCCTGGCGTGTAGTAACATCCACAAGATCTCGTCCATAATCTTTTGCTATATTGGCTAATACGCGGGCTTGATCACTAGTGAGAACCCCACCTGGGATCCGGATCCGCATCATGAAATGCCCATTATTCGGACGCTGCTGGTATACTCCAGCCCATTTAAACCGATTAAAATCCGATGGTTCAATGGAACTATACCCTTCTTTCGAGTATTTCTCCATGATCGTGTCAATGACATCCAGCCCGTCTTTTTCCAATTTATCGTACTCTACTTTATTGAGGGTTGGATCATTTGCCCATTTCCAATTTCTTGGTTCTGCCATTGCCATCATTAATCCTCCTCTTTCCTAAGAGCTAACCCATAATAAGAAAAGATTAATCGATGAGCCATCGTCATGGGATGATCCAATTTTAAAATTGGTTCCTCCTCCAATTAGGAGAAGCATCTTTATTCAACCGTATCGATCATTAGCTTTAGGGCATAATTTTTTCAAACCATCCTGAAGATGACACGAATTTTGTATCACTTGACAAGGTAAAAGATAAACCATTTAAATGAAGATGGGTTGATCCACTTTTTCGCATCTAGTCCCATCCAAAACAGAAAAGGCAACCTAATTAGAGATAAATGACGGTGAACGCGATGGAATGGAAACCAGATAAGCAGAGCGATATTCCTATTTATAAACAGATAGCTGACTATATTCAGAAGAGAATTGCCTATGGAGAATATCCGCCAGGCAGCAGCTTGCCTTCCGAAAGATCTTTAGCAAAAAGCTTTGATGTAAATCGGGGAACCATTATTGCTGCTTATGACGAGCTCTATTCAAACGGTATGGTTGAGCGAATTAAGGGCAGCGGAACGAAAGTCAGCACAGATGTCTGGGGACTTACCCGTACCCGTATTCCCAATTGGGATCTTTACGTTGAACGAGGATCGTTTCTGCCTAACCTTCCTATATATCAGCATATTCATGAGGAAATACACGAAAGAAATTTGATTAACTTCGCAAGTGGAGAGCTAGCGCATGACTTGATGCCTTATGAAAATTTCCGGGAAATTCTTCGCGAACATGAATTTCGACAATCCTTAGGATACGAACATCCTCAAGGTAATCTGGATCTTCGCGACACGATTGCTAAACATTTAAAACAACATAAAAACATTGAATGTACAAGCCAGTCCATCTTAGTGACCTCTGGAGCCCAACAAGCTCTTCATCTATTAATTCAGTGCTTACTTAATCCAAGTGATGCTGTAGCCTACGAGGATCCTTCTTATGCCCACTCACTCCCTACCTTTCGATCAGCGGGTTTGAAGACCTTTAAGTTACCCGTAAGTGAGCATGGGATCAATCCAGAAGAAATCGTCCATCTTCATAAAAGGCACAAGATTAAAATGGTTTTTCTCAACCCCATTTTTCAGAATCCTACAGGAACTGTCCTATCAGTGGAGAGGAGAAAAAGAGTCTTAGAAATAACAGCGGAATTAGGTATACCCGTGATCGAAGATGATCCGTATAGTCTCATTTCCTTTTCAGAACAGACCACCCCGGCTACTCTCAAATCCATGGACAAGAACGGAACCGTGCTTTATATTAGTTCTCTCTCAAAGTTGGCCGCATCAGGACTTAGAATTGGATGGATCGTTGGACCGCATAATGTTATTCACCGCCTTGCCGATGCCAAGCAGCAAATTGATTTTGGGCATAGTATCCTTCCGCAATGGTTGGCCAATGAATTTTTAAAATCGGA
>JBEQAI010000422.1:0-3250 GCA_041640415.1 Ammoniphilus sp.
TTTTTCCTTTTGCATCTTCCGGACTGGATACAATGGATTGCTTCATCAGGATGTGGCGATTCCCGGCAAACATGAAGTCCATTCCAACCAAGCCTTGGTTATCAAGCGCTTTCAGCATTTCTTTAGCTGGTTCGGAGGATCTAGCTTGTGTGGCTTCTTCAAGGTTGTCGAAGACGAACGGCATAAACCACGCATTAAGGGACTCTAACCGCGTACTCATGTACCCATTGGTGATCAGCCCAAAATCCAATGCCCCTGTTTCAAGCTGCTGAACCATGTCTTTTTCCGGACCGAGTTGACCTGCAGGATAAATTTCTACAGTCATTCGATTGTCCGAACGTGTTTTTAGCTCTTCAGCAAATTTTTCTGCTGTCTGATGCCAGACATGAGTAGGCTGGGTAATATGGGTCAGCTTGAAACTATAGGTTGCTCCGGCAGATGGATCTGCTGAATGGCTAGGTTGATTGCCACTGCTGCATGCGGTAAGTAAGAGCGTGGCACTTAAGCAAGCTGAGATGATGCCCGTGAGCTTTTTGTTCTTTTTCATCATATATTCCCCCTCTATGCGTTTTATTTAATGGATCTAATCGGAAAATCAAAACATCACTATTCATTTACTTTAACTCCCAACTCTTGTTTTATCGAAATAGTGAATTTTGTTCCCTTAATATATAATACAATGGTTTGATTATTTGTCAATTATATTGTTAGGAAGTTTTTAAAGTTTCATATAATAAAAACTTGAGGTAGAAGTGTAAAAATAGTTAAACAAAAAAAGCAGAAGCATCAGCTCCTGCTTTTAGTGTTGGCATCCTTCGAGGCGGTATACCCAAAACTCTCAGAAATTTCATTGCTTATTTCTAATAGATATTGGCTTAACTCATCTTCGATCACCTGAGGAATGGAATCCAAGAAGCCAATCACGACAAAGGATCCCAATAGAGATTGATTAAAGTTGAGGACGGGAAAAGCAACCGAGGATACGGAAGAAACCAGCGGTTCTCTCGCAAAGGAAATACGGTGCTTGCGGATCCATAAACACTCCTCTTCAAAGCGTTTGATCTGCTCTTCGGCAAGCTGCTGGGTTTCTTGTGCTTTCCATGCTCGGATGGTCGCTTCGTCCATAAAGGCGGCAAAAATTTTGCCTGATGCGGATTGGATGGGAAGAAGAGTGCCGATCTGTGCACCAATGTTAATTCCTTGAGTGGCGTTAAACATGCGGACAACCATGGGTCCATTAGCCGTCCAAGCCGTAAATAACACGGTTAGATTGCTCTTGCTGCTTATCTGCTGCAGGTAAGGGGAAATGCGATCCACTACATTCTCTTGGCCGACGGCAGCCATGCCGTACTCTATTAGTTTACTGCCTAGCATATAGGATCCAGAGGTTTTGTCTCGATAAAGAATCCCTAACTGTGTCAATGTATTTAGATACTTATAGAGATTGCTCTTGGTGATTTGCGTAAGCTCCTGAATGTCTGCCATTCTTAACGGTCTGCCTTGTTGTGCGATGGTATCGACAATGCTCATTCCAATTTGCAAGGATTGGATCGTTGTTCCAGTTTTACTGATCTCCATTGATTATCCCTCTTCCGATGAATTAAGTTCATAAAATTGATTATACCTTTAATTTCGTATAAAAACTTCTTGTCTGATACCTTTCAAAAATTTTTTTATATTATTCATATTGACAATAGTGGAGAAGCAATTATAGAATTAAATTATAAATAGGGAACAACGTTCACTATTTCGATAAAACTCGAGATATAAGTGGAAAAGATTCTTTTTTTACAACAGGTTACGGTTGAGTCAAACTGCTCCTGCCTTAAGCGAGGTTGGAGGCATCAATAAAAACGAGGGGAGTTTAGGTTATGTCAATAAAAAAAGAATTGCCATTTGTAGTTGTTGGTGGAGGTATTGGCGGACTGGCTACAGCTTTAGGAGTAGCAGAAACGGGGCGTTCTGTTTATGTATTGGAGCAAGCTCCACAAATTACAGAAGTAGGGGCCGGTATTCAGCTGGCACCAAATGCCACAGCCGTATTGTCCCGTTTAGGAGTCATGGAGGAAATTAATAAAGTTGCGGTATATCCAGAGCGCTTAGTGTTGATGGATGCTTTAACCGGAAAGGAGCTTACCGCTCTTGATTTGGGTGATTCCTTCAAAAAACAGTACGGACACCCGTATATCGTGCTTCACCGCGCGGATCTGCAGCAGGTGTTGCTTGATGCTTGTTTAGCAAATGACAATATCACCGTATTGACTAACCAAGCCGTGGCCAAAGTAGAGGATTTAGGGAATAAGGCGGAAATTACGCTGGCAGATGGAACGACTTATTTGTCCGATGTGGTTATTGGGGCGGATGGCATTCATTCCAAAACGCGTAAGATCTTTAGTGACGACCAGCCGGTAGCTTCCGAGTATGTCGCTTATCGCGGAACGATTCCTATGAGTGAGATGACCGCTCAAGCAGGTACGAATATGGACGATGTGATCATGTGGATTGGCCCAAACCTGCACTTGGTTCAGTACCCTGTCCGTCGTGGTGAACTATATAATCAGGTGGTCGTATTCAAGAGCAACCGTTATACTCCAGATTCCGAAGACTGGGGCACGCCGGAAGAAATTGATGAGCATTTCGGCAAATGCTGCGAACCCGTCCAACATGCGGTGACCTTTATTTCCCGTCAGCGCCGTTGGCCGATGTATGACCGAGACCCTATTGGAAATTGGACTAAAGGCAGGGTAGCGCTGCTCGGGGATGCAGCACATCCAATGCTGCAATACATGGCACAAGGAGGATGTCAGGCATTAGAAGATGCCGCTTGCTTAAGCGACCTGCTTCATGAATACGGCGACGATTACGCAACCGTTTTCAGCGCTTATCAGAACGAACGCATTCCACGCACAGCTAAAGTGCAGCGCAATGCTCGTCTATGGGGAGAAATCCTACATGCTGAAGACCCGATTGCTATTTTCCTAAGAAACAATATTATGGAACAGCGTGATGCCAAAGATACGAGCCATGTGGATTGGTTATATTCTCGCCGCTACGGCGCGTCGAAAGTTCTATAGGTTTAAGAATATGAATCGGAAAGGCTGCCAATGAAAAAAGGCAGCCTTTCCTGTTTTGACAGGATGGGTATTATGAGGTTGACGTGACTCTCTTTGCCAATAATTTTCATGAGTTGATTTAGTTTATCTATCACTATAAAATTCAGAGTATAGAGACATTCAGATAAGATTAGGGG
>JBEQAI010000423.1:0-3228 GCA_041640415.1 Ammoniphilus sp.
AACTAACGAGGTGAGCCATGTTCCAATCGGATCCAACCTTGGAGTCTCTTTCTCAACGCCTACAAGATGCAGAAAATATGGTCGAAACGCTAAAGACAGTCCTGGATTCTGCTTTTGAAGGAGTAGTGGTGATCGATGCCCAAGGCATCATTAAAGAGCTGAATAAGGCGTACAGTGAGTTTCTAGGGATTAAACGAGAAGAAGCGATCGGCAAGCATGTTACGGAGGTCATTGAAAACACCAAAGTCCATCGCTGCATTGAAACGGGAATCGCGGAGCGCGGGGTCATTCAGCGAATCTTTGGGCAGGACATGGTCGTTCATCGCATCCCCATCTGGCGGGATGGGGTCGTCGTTGGGGCCATCGGGATGCTGATTTTTCAGGGAGTGACCGAGGTTTATAACATTCTTCAGCGTCTGCAGGGATTGTCGCGGGAGGCAAGCGACAAGGAAAACAACCAATTGGATGGGATTATTGGACAAAGTCCTGCTATTACGGAGATGAAACGGATTGCCAGCCGGGCCGCAAAGGTGCCTTCAACGGTCCTGATCACGGGAGAGAGCGGCGTGGGAAAAGAGGTGTTTGCCCGAGCGATCCACCAAAATAGCTCGTATGCGGACGGTAAATTTGTCGGCGTGAATTGTGCCGCCATCCCGGAGCAGCTGTTGGAGGCAGAGCTGTTTGGCTATGAGGAAGGGGCCTTTACCGGTGCCAAAAAGGGCGGAAAACCGGGGAAGTTCCAACTGGCTCATAAAGGGACCATCTTCTTGGATGAAATCGGAGATATGCCGCTGTATATGCAAGCGAAGATCCTTCGGGTGCTAGAGGAGAGAGTGGTGGAGCGGGTCGGTGGTTTAGTGCAAACGGAAGTGGACGTGAGGATTATGACTGCCACCAATAAACCTTTAGAGGATATGGTGAGAAAAGGGCAATTCCGGGAGGACTTGTTTTATAGGCTCAACATCATTCGCTTGCATATCCCTGCCCTGAGAGAACGAAAGATGGATATTCCGTATCTCATTGAATATCACATGGACCGCTTGTGCCGGAAGTTTGGTTTTGAACCGAAAGAATTTACGAAGGAGGCGATGGAGGTTCTGCTCAGCTATTCCTGGCCGGGGAACATCCGGGAGCTAGTCAATACCCTAGAGCTGATGATTGGCATGGCGGAAGGAAGCTTGATTCGGCGAGAGGATTTGCCCATGCACTTTTTCTCCCCCTATCTCAAGGACATATCAGAGCCCGCCGTGATCCAACCCCCTACCAGAGTGCCGCAAGATAGGAACTGGCGCGAACACATCGTGGATAATGAAAAAGAATGGATTGTTCAAGCTTTGATCGCAGAAAAAGGCAATAAAGCCGCAACCGCTAAACGACTGGGGATCCATCGATCAACCCTTTATGAAAAATTGAAGAAATATCAATTGTGATGTTGTTGGTGTGTCCTAAAGTGTCGGGTTTTTGTTCGATGGTGGCGGGAGATCCTACAGGCTATTGGAGAGGGAGGTCCGGTATAAAGCCATGGATGGATTTGGTATAAGAATTGCATTGAAAAGAAAGCGTCATCAGTTTTTAAAAGGGGGATAACCATGGCCTTTCATCAATTACTTATGCCAAGCAGGATCTTATATGGAGCAGGATCTTTCGGTGAAGTAGGGAAGCAAGCCCAGTTGCTGGGGAAGAAAGTCTTCATTATCAGCGATCCGATCATGGATAAGATCGGGAATGTAGCCCTTTGTGAAAAGTACCTGGAAGAGCAAGGACTTGCGATGGCTAAATATCTCGGGGTAGACACGGAGCCGACGGATGTTCAAGTAAAGGAAGCCCTCGCGATCTGTCATGAAGAGCAATGCGATGTGATCGTCGCTGTGGGCGGCGGAAGCTGTATCGATACGGCAAAAGCCGTCGCTGTCATGGTGACTAATGAGGGAACGATCAGTGACTATGTGGGTAACACCAAGCCATTTATGCAGAAGGCTTTGCCCTTGATTGCGGTGCCTACGACAGCGGGAACAGGTTCGGAGGTCACGAAAGTGACCGTCATTATCGATCAAGCGACGGATGTGAAAATGATGATCAACCAGCCCGAGCTATTGCCTGCTGTGGCGATCGTGGATCCTGTTTTGACGTTTTCCTGCCCACCGTCCGTTACGGCGGCAACGGGAGTGGATGCTTTGTGCCATGCGGTGGAAGCATTTCTTTCTCGACGCTCTCAGCCGGTCACGGATACGATGGCGTTGCAAGCCATCGAGTTGATCATGAATAATCTCCGTCAAGCCTACAACCAAGGGGACGATGTGGAGGCTAGAGATAAAATGGCTTTAGGCTCGATGCTGGCTGGGGCGGCTTTTTCCAATGCTTCGGTTACCCTCGTGCATGGCATGTCCCGTCCCATTGGAGCTCTTTTCCATGTCCCGCATGGGGTGTCTAACGCGATGTTGCTCCCGGCGGTATTGGAGTTTACGAAGGAAAGCGCAGTGGATCGCTTAGCGGTGATTGGCCGAATCATCAAGCCAGAATGGAACGATCTCTCCAACCAAGAGCTAGCGGATATTGTGATCCTCGAGGTGAAGCAGCTTTGCCAAGACTTAAAGATCCCGAACATGAAGACATGGGGGATGGACCAAGCGAAGTTCCAGGAAGTGGTGTCCAAGATGGCGACGGATGCGTTGGCAAGCGGAAGCCCGGGGAACAACCCGAAGGTGCCTACACATGAGGAGATCGTTCAGTTGTATCATGTTTGTTATGAGTATGACTTTAGCACGGAAGAAAAAGCGATACCGTAGTTCATGGTGTGGATTTATACAGATAAAAGAACCTGGAGACTCTCTAGGTTCTTTTATTGCTGTGATTTTTTCGCTAATTCCTTTCGGTCATCGGCTGTTGGCGGCTCCTCCATCCAACCGTTTTGAATCATGATGTCCGCCCCATCCTTACCAAACTCTAACACCTCACCCATAAGGCGCAAATAATGTGTGCCAAGGTCTTTTCTAGTACATACCGATAAAGCTAACCCGTAAAACGCTAAGGCTGTCATAGTTGACATTTGAATTTGGAACATGAGCAATTTATCCGAAAAAGGAGAAGTGGTGGAGTTTGTTACCCTTGATTCCCAAGAAATAGGGGAATTGAGGTGATCTTCACTAAGCAGCGAGTTGAAAATCTCGATATGCTTATTTGATATATCGAGTCCTCTCAATAGATAATTTCGGACTTGCTGTGATTGGG
>JBEQAI010000424.1:0-3222 GCA_041640415.1 Ammoniphilus sp.
TGGCCAATAAGGAATAGCCTTCCTCCTTGATTTTAACCGCGAGTTCTCTTGCGTCACTTGTGCCGGCAAGAACTAGAATCATCTAAACTCCTCCTTACTTCGTAGAAATCGCGTGGTCGTGGTCATGGTCATGATCATGGTGATGATGGTGGTGGTGCCCATGTTCATGGTCATGGTGATGATCCATGTGCTTCATGGCAGCAATCCGATACTGGCACGTATCGCAATTCATCTTTACGTCACCGCCTAGAGCTTCTATTGCTCTGTCTTTAAACACGTCTTTTAATAGAGGGTGGAACCCAAAGTAATGAGCTAAGGTAAATCGAATCTCCGGATATTGTTCGTTATACTGCTCTACCATCTCTTCCATTCTCTTGATGAGTACTCCTGTAAACAGGAAATAAGGAAGAACCACGACATGCTTGGCTCCTAACCGCACGCAACGGTCAACCCCTTCATCTACTAAAGGCGCTGTCACGCCCATGAAAGCAGGCTCTACTAATTTCACTTTTCCTTTTTCCCAAAATAATCTTGACATCTTGAACAAATCACTGTTGGCATCGGGATCACTGCTGCCTCTTCCCACTAACAAAACAGCCATATCCGGATCCGGATTATCTAGGTCTAAGCCGCTTTCCTGCAAGCGGGAGACGAGAATGGACAATACTTCTTCATGAATCCCAATTGGGCGCCCATAGGTAAACTTGACTTGCGGATATTTCTCCTTGATCTCATCAATGGCTGCTGGGATGTGAATCTTAGCATGGCCGGCAGCAAACAGCATCATGGGGATGACCACCACTTCGCTTGCCCCGCGCTGGACACAAGTTTCCAGCCCTTGCATCAGGGTCGGGCGCTCAAATTCCAAAAAGCAGGTCTCGATGATGGGCACGTCTAACTCAGGCAATACACTTTCTACGAATGTTCTAACCTCGTCATTGCCTTCCCGATCCTTACTTCCATGTCCCACAAATAAAACAGCTTTCATCTTCTTCGCCTCCTAAGTGTTCTATCAATCGCCGCAAGCCATCGGTTCAATCTGTATCGCAGGGACTTCCTGGTACTTGAAGCCCTTGATTTCACCTATGCGCTTAAAAAACTTATGAAACCTCTCGTTTGGATAAGCTCTTTCCTTAAAGAAGGCTACAATCTCTTCTACTAAAGGCACAATTTCTTCCGGTTCGATTCCTTCCGCTACGGGAATTCCCGCATGTGCATTTCTTCCGACGGTCTTGGCACCCAGGAATAAATCAAATTTTCCTTTGCGATAAACGATACCGATATCTTCATTAACCGCTCCGTAACAGGCCATTCCACAGCCGTTAAAGCCAATCTTCAGCTCTTTCGGAACCTGAATGCCCCCTAAGGAATCCTGAAGCTGATCGGCATAGGGAATGGGGTCCGCCTTTTCCCCGTCACAGAAATCACAAGCCTTAAGCTGGACTACATCTCCAATGGCAGATAGCAAGAAGCCTTCGGAACGCAGCCGGTTCGTCACGGTTTCAGGCTCGGACGTAGGAATCCGCAAGATCATTTGGTGATGGGGGGTATACTCAATGCTGCCTTTTTCTCCCGCCACCTCGGCCAAAGCTATCATCTGCTGGGGGGTAAATTTTTTATTGGCTACTCCTGTACTGACGGCAAACTCAAAGATTGACTCGGGCTGGGTTGCCGCCTTCGTGACGGCCGCTGGCTTCACAACAGGTGTTGATTCTTGGGACACCATCGATAAGGCTTCCGTTGCCCATTCCAATGATGTCTTCGTTGCTTTTGGCGTTTCTTGTTCCAGCGCCCATGGCTCATTTTCCTTTCTCAGCCGCTGATGAAGCTTTAGCGGCTGTTCATCGGAGGTTAGCGTATATTTCCGCTGGTACCCGCGGGGCGTAATCATCAGACCGTCATAGACAAAAGTAGAGGTATTCCCGATGATGACGGTCGTCAGCATACCAATGTCATGCTCCAGCATGCTCTCAAGCGTAGTCAAAACCACCTGCTGTCGGTCGCGATAAGCACTCTTCACTAGCCCTACAGGGGTGTCGGAGGAACGGTATTTCAACAGAATGCGCTGGGCTTCTACAATTTGCCGCGTCCTTCTTCCGCTCTTCGGATTATAGAGGGCTACTACGAAATCGGCCTGACCGGCTGCCTCAATTCTTCTTTCTATTAACTCCCAAGGCGTTAAATGATCGCTTAAGCTGATGGTACAAGCATCATGCATAACAGGCGCCCCTAGGAGAGCCGCACAGGAGTTGATGGCCGAAATACCGGGAACAATCTCAACCTCTACTCCCGTTGCTTGGGTCCAGCCCTTTTCTACCAGGACTTCATAGACGAGTCCAGCCATCCCATATACGCCGGCATCTCCGCTAGAAATCACCGCCACCTTCTTGCCTTGCTCAGCCTGCCGAACCGCTTCCCTGGCCCGGGTTACCTCTTCCGTCATCCCCGTGCTCACAATCTCTTGATCTGTGAGAAGGCCTTGAATGAGTTCAACATATGTTGAATATCCAATAATAATGTCACTCTCTTCGATGGCCTCTTTCGCTCGCTTTGTAATTTGATCGAAGCTTCCCGGCCCAAAACCTATGACTAGCAATTTCCCTTTCATCTCTACCACACCTTTCACGCACCCTCTATGGGCAAATAAAAAGCACTTCTAACCATAGGGTTAGAAATGCTTGATCGGCGAACTTCAACAACCGCCCCATCCTCTAAACTAAAATAAGATGGCGTGCACTCTAACACTTGCCTATTCCTCGTAGGCCTATCGTGTCCATAGAAGCAGGCAGGTCTCCTGACTCAGGGCTCTTCCAGCGCCTTCCCAGATTGCTCCAGTGGCTCTTGCTGAAAATTTGGCTTATATAGCCTGTTTACCCTATACAGTGGCGGGACCGTGTCGGATTTTCACCGATCTTCCCTTTTAAGCTGACATTTCTCAGCACCCGTTTCTTTAATATAATATATATATGATTTTTATGGCCAAAATTTCTTATTATGCCTAAATGATACAGAAAGATGAACCGTCATTCAATAGAATGTTACAGTTCCAGATAAGTTCCATTTTTTACGATCCCTATCTGATGCCCGTATTGTCTCGCAATTTCTTTGATGATGCTCCCATGCGTAACCAAGACAATCCGGTCTTGCGGGTAAGTTTCCCTCAGATAGCGCAAACCCTTTTCTAGCCGCAAGCTTAGAGTATCCATGCTCTCGATACCATGC
>JBEQAI010000425.1:0-3213 GCA_041640415.1 Ammoniphilus sp.
CGTTTGGGGTCCATCTCCTATCACAATGGGTGGAAACTCCTTTATTCCGCTTTATTCGACATTGCCATTTTCGTGATTCTGCTGGTTCACTTTTTTTATCCCCTGTGGGCCTGGGCAATGTCGTTCGGGGTGCTGGGGGTGATGTTAGTGAAGTTTAAGGTGGGTTTTGCCAAAATGAGATAAGGGCTACTCCTTGGAGGGAGTAGCCCTTGTCGTTTTATCCTAGTACTTTCTCGGCGTGTGCAACTACATTTTCTACGGTAAATCCATATTCCTTCAAGATGCGATCGCCAGGAGCGGAAGCACCGAACTCGTTGATGCCGATGATCGAGCCTTGATCGCCCACGTATTTTTCCCAGCCTAGCGGAGTGGCCATTTCGATCCCCACGCGCGCTTTAACATCGGGAAGGATAACAGAATCCTTGTATTCTTTTGGCTGTTGCTCGAACAACTCCCAGCAAGGCATGCTGACCACGCGAGCAGCGATTCCTTTCGCAGCTAGTGCTTTTTGCGCTTCTACTGCGAGGCTAACCTCAGAACCAGTGGCCAATAGCTGGACTTGCGGCTTGGCTCCGTCAGCTGGATCCGCGACCACGTAGGCTCCTTTCGCTACGCCTTCACGTGCTTTTTCGGCTGTGCCTGGTAAAGTAGGAAGCTTCTGGCGAGTAAGAACCATAGCTACAGGCGCTTCTTTTTGCTCAATCGCGTAGCGATAAGCTTGAATGGTCTCGTTCGCATCAGCTGGACGCATGACGAGTAGGTTTGGCATCACACGAAGGGATGGCAATTGCTCCACTGGCTCATGCGTCGGACCGTCTTCCCCAACGGCAATACTGTCATGCGTGAGGACGTAGATTACCGGTTGCTTCATGAGCGCGGATAGTCTAACGGCTGGACGCAGGTAGTCGGAGAACACGAAGAACGTTCCGCCGTATGGGCGTACGCCACCGTGTAAGCATAGTCCGTTCAGCGCCGCTGCCATCGCAAATTCACGAACCCCGAACCATACGTTGCGGCCGGCATAGTTTTCGCGGTGGAATACGTCTAGGCCTTTGAGTGTTGTATTGTTGGAAGAAGCTAAGTCTGCAGATCCTCCGAAAAGAGTAGGCAGGTTCTTCGCAATGGCGTTGAGTGCTGCACCGGAAGACTCGCGAGTCGCCATTTTTGGCGCATCCGGCTGGTAAACCGGAAGATCGGCATCCCATCCCTCAGGAAGCTCATGCTTGATCGCTAGCTCGTATTGGCGGGCGAGCTCAGGGTGAGCTTGCTTGTAGCTGTTGAACAGCTCGTTCCATTGGTTTTCTTTTTGCTGAGCTTCGGTTTTAAGCTGCGCGAAGTGGGATTGTACATCTCCAGGCACCTCAAACGGCTCATGCTCCCAGCCGTAGGCTTGTCTGGTGAGCGTGATCTCGTCTTTTCCTAGCGGAGAGCCGTGAGCCGCAGATTTTCCCGCTTTATTCGGGCTTCCGTAACCAATCACGGTACGAACCTCGATAAGGGCCGGGCGTTGCAGGTCTTGCTTCGCTTCTTGGATGGCTTTTCCGATCGCTTGGATGTCGTTTCCGTCTTCCACGCGTAGGTACTGCCAGCCGTAGGACTCATAACGCTTTTTCACGCTTTCAGTGAAAGCAAAGCTCAGTTCACCATCCAAGGAGATATCGTTGGAATCGTAAAGGACGACTAATTTGCCCAATCCCATATGTCCAGCCATAGATGCGGCTTCGGCAGAAACACCCTCCATGAGGTCCCCGTCTCCGCAAATGGTGTAGGTGAAGTGGTCTACGATGTTAAAGCCTTCTTTATTATATGTAGCCGCTAAGTGTGCTTCAGCCATGGCCATCCCAACCGCCATCGCTACCCCTTGTCCAAGTGGACCAGTGGTCGCTTCGACTCCTGGAGTGTGTCCGAATTCTGGGTGACCAGGTGTTTTGCTGCCCCATTGGCGGAAGTTCTTGAGCTCTTCGATGGGAAGGTCGTATCCGGTAAGGTGAAGCAAGCTATATAGTAGGGCGGATCCGTGTCCAGCAGATAGGACAAAGCGGTCGCGGTTGGACCATTCCGGATTCGCTGGGTTGTGATTCATGTGCTTGGCCCATAGCTCGTAAGCCATAGGAGCAGCCCCCATCGGCATTCCCGGATGACCGGAATTCGCCTGCTCGACCATGTCGATGGAGAGGGTGCGGATCGCATTAATTGCTAGCTGATCAATAGACATAAAGAGTTCCTCCTTCATTCTCAAAACACGATATTCCTATATTACCATAATTAACTTGGAATTATCAGTGATTTTGGATTTTGGGGGAGGATTAGCAGGCTATTTATAAAGACATGATAGTAGCTTGTCTAAAAGCAGCGGTGTATGGGCTGCGGCAACGGAAAATCTGCATCTCTTTAGATAGGAACTATTGCTTAAGGCTTCAAACATATATGTTTCGTTTAAATCATCGGATATTGATCCATCAAGATAACAAACGGATTTAAAAACTCCCCCTGATTGCACAATCAAATGATGGACTTGCGCGATATCCGTAATCTTCAGTCGGGCCTGATTAGAAATGTAACCATCATACTGACCGCAGGCGACTTGACAAAAATCAAGAATGGATGAGCCTAAGCGGCGCTGAATTACTCCTTTTTCTATAAACTCTACTAAATGTTGATTAATGGCGTTCCGATGATCGAGGTCAATGCCGACGACTGGAATATTTGAAGACATCTTAGAAACACTCATTTTTATGTTTACGTTTTGATCCACAAAAAAGGATCCTTCCGAATGCGAGACATACACATGATCATTAAAAATATCTCTTGTTAAAGTATATTGAAAGGATCTGTAATCACGATAATGCTCTAAATCACGCATGGAGCCCATGCCGATGGATAAGCCTAAATGGGGGGCTGGAGTAAAATGAGCTCGGATGTTGTTGGAGCCATCAATCGGGTCTAAAAAAATAAAGTATTCAGGCGACGATGAAAGATAATGAATTCCTGACTCTTCGCTGATTAAGACCAAAGGAAACCTTTTATTCAAAGCCTGGAACGTTTCTAATGTAAGGTCATTTGCATAATCATCAAGTACCTTCATCTGGTCTCCCGATGCATTTTCTTTCTCGAGGATACCTAAATGCTCACGGTACTTGGCTTTAATCTGATTTCCAATGGTATGAGTGGATTGCAGCAACTCAGTAAGCATTGGAGGACTCCTTTGTATCC
>JBEQAI010000426.1:0-3194 GCA_041640415.1 Ammoniphilus sp.
GATTGGCGCAAAATGCTCAAAGGGGAAGTAGAGTCTTTGGATTTGCTGGAACTTCGCGAAACGATCTTTACCCATTTTCCCAAAGAGTTTGAACCGTATGCAATTCGTGAAGAGCAATGGATTGAATTGGTTTATCCGATTTTGGAATCTGTGGGCAAGGTCAAGACCTACAACCTTGATAAGCAGCCTGAGATCGAGGACAGGCTTATCGGTATTAAAGGTCAATACCTCATTTTTGAACAGGCTGTCTTAAACATTAAGAAATATACCGGCTATAAGATTGAAATTTCCGCATAAAAGAGGAGGGGTTTTCTCACGTTATAGGCAGGAGGAATGAACGATGAGAAAAAACGAAATCCTATATGAACATCCATTGGCAGGAACCATTGATGAAGAAATGAAGGCAGAGTTTGCTTCCTTTGACGCGATTGCGCAAACCTGGCGAGTCCATCCCGCTGACGAAGCAGATTATCAGGGAACGATTGGCTATAAGGACGCTTAATTGTGTATGATAGGGCTATGAGATTATGGTAAAATAATCTGGATCATACATAAGGAGGCCTGTTTGAAAATGAGTTATCCTACAGAACTAAAGTATAGCAAAGAGCATGAATGGGTGCGCGTGGAAGGAAACAAGGCGTACATCGGCATTACCTACTTCGCTCAGTCGGAGCTGGGCGATATCGTATTTGTGGAGCTTCCTTCCGTAGGGGATGAGATCGACCAGAACAGCTCTTTTGGAAGCGTAGAATCCGTTAAGACCGTTTCTGAGCTTTATGCTCCTGTAAGCGGAAAGGTTCTAGAGGTCAATGCTGAGCTTGAAGATTCCCCTGAACTTGTGAATGATTCTCCATACGAGAAAGCTTGGATGATCGTTGTAGAGCTGGCAGACCCGTCTCAAGTCGATGGTTTGCTGTCTGCTGATGAATATGAAAGCATGGTTAAGGAAGACTAAGATCAACCCCTAACCTGAAGGAGTTGATGGAACTTATGGCTGACCTTTCACCGCGCACAGACATCACAGACCGAATCCGAGGAGAGATTAAAGAGGATCATATCGTTCTCACCTTGCATGGGAAGCCCATAGGCCATATTCCTTTTGATGCTGCCTGCGTCCATATGGACCAGGGTTTTCAAGTGGATGATCAGCGGATTTTTCGAGTGGATGATCCGAATATCCCGCAACCAAGTCAATATGTGGATAATTGTGAAGAAGGCTGGTGCTAATGGCGCCAGCTTTTTCTTTTTCTCTGTGTTTTCCTGCCAATCACCCCAAGATTTAAGCCTATGAAACCGGAATACTCCCTATTAAAATAGAATATATATCTGAAAAAAGTTTCGGCCAAACGTTTCGAGGGAAGCCGCGGTTGAGGAAATGGGGAGGAGATGCAATGAGCTTTTGTTGTGGAGCGAGTATGATTGGCGCCCTCGGCAGCCTGCGTCACCATAAGACGTATGTGAATAATGTGCCAATCCTTCATTGCCCGGTATGCAACCGGATTGATGTTCACCCGAAGGTGGAAGAAGAATTCGAGATTATCTCTGAGTACGCACAAACGGATGACGCACCTGAAGTTGATTTTAAAGAATATGTGAACAGCGAGCTGTTGAAAAATATTTTTGAAAATTGTACAGTTATTGATGAAGGTCGAATTGATGAAGTCTTCCGTCAGCAAATTGATTCCGCATTAGATCTTTTATCGGTAGCTAAGCAGCTGAAAGACCGCGAGTGGGAAGAAGCGCTGAAAAAGCGATTGAATCGCTTAAGCGAGCGATTAGGCAAGTGGAAAAGCCAAAAGCAACGGTAAAAAAAGCTTCGCGAGAAGCTTTTTTTAATTGCCTAACTGCTTTCCACATTTTTCTTTTTACATATACGGACAGAAAAGGAAAGACGAAATCGAATGTCTATAGTGTGAGGTGAAAACATGTTTTTAACCCGCTTCCTAGGAAAGCGTTCTTCACAGCCGTCAGAGGCGAAGATCGAACTCGAGCATGATGTTTATCTGGCCCAGAACGGAGATTTGGACGTCCGAAATCAACTAATTGCACGATATACGCCTTTTATATCTCAGGTCGCCTCGAAGGTCTGCAAGCGATTTATTGACCCATCTCGAGACGATGAGTTCAGCGTGGCCATGGAAGCTTTTGATGAGGCAATTAATAAATATGCGGCTGGCAAAGGGAGTTCTTTTCTTTCTTTTGCTGACCTTGTCATCCGGCGAAGGACGATTGACTTTATCCGGAAGGAAGCAAGGCACCGGGGTCAGCTGTCTTTGGAGCAGACGCTGGAAGGGGAAGAAGAATCGGAGCTGTCTCCAGTTGAAACTCAGGCTTCTATTCAGCAATATCAGCTGGACTATGAAGCAAGCCTGAGAAAAGAAGAAATTGATCATTACAAAGAAAAGCTAAAAGAATTTGACATTGACCTGATGGACTTGCCGGAGATCTCTCCTAAGCACGCCGATGCCAGGCAGAATGCCATCCAGGTTGCTCGGACCCTAGTAAGTAACCAAAGATTGGCGACCCTCTTTAAAGAAAAAAAGAAATTACCGATGAAAGAGCTGATGAATGAAGTGGAAGTCAGCCGCAAAACTGTGGAAAGAAATCGAAACTATATCGTTGCCATCATTCTTTTACTAATGGAAGATTACCATTATCTTCAAAGCTACCTTCAACTAGATGAGAAAGGAGGGTGAAATCCCATTGAGAAAAGGCATTGTGATGGAATCCGGGGATAAATGGACGGTCATTTTAACCGCGCAAGGTGAATTTGTAAAAATACCAGCACACCCTCATCACATCGAGGGGAAGGAAGTTTTTTTTCATCCTGAAGCCGTGGTGGTCCAGGAACAGAAAAAAAGAAGATGGCCAAGATGGATGAGCGGCGTGTCGCTTGCAACGGCTTGTCTCCTGTTGCTGGCCCTATTTTTCCCCTTAGGGGGCCCCAACTCTGCTTATGCAGCAGTAACGATTGATATTAACCCAAGTGTAGAACTGCAAGTAAGCAAGGACGGAATGGTTATAGCAATCACTTCAATAGACCAGGAAGGCCAGGATGTAATCAAGGACCTGAATTGGAAAGACCAGCCTTTAGCTGTGGTGACCATCAATATCATTCAAATAGCGAAGCAAAAAGGCTATATGAATACGGAGCAACGCGTACTTATTACCACGACCTACTATGAAGAGGAGCA
>JBEQAI010000427.1:0-3187 GCA_041640415.1 Ammoniphilus sp.
GATTCTTGCTGGTCATGGAGCGGATCATGATGGTCTTTTGGTATTATGGGAAAAAATGATGGAATCACTCACAAAAAAAGTAAAAAATACTTTGAGTGTCCCTCTTGTTTCTTACGGATTTTTAAGGCCAGATACCTTAAGCACTGCAGTTCGATTCGCGAGCAACAAAGCGAAGTATGTATTCATTCAGCCTGTCTTTTTAAGCGAGGGCTATTTTACAGAAATCGTTATCCCCAAAAAGTTGGAGGGGATAACCTATTATTATAATGGTGGTACTTACTTACCACATCCCAACATATCGATCTGGTTACAGAATTCGATTGTTTTAGCTGCGGGCTTTGCAGATCGTTCATGATTTATATGGGTATGGAATGTAGAGGTAAACACTTGTTATTTGGGTAAAGGGTTAAAGTGGCAGTCTACCATTTTTGTATGAGGGAAGAACCCAGACGTATATGTACTGAAAATTATAACTATAACCATCTGCAATTCTACCACTTAAATAGGAATGATATCTATTATCACAAAGGGGATTTTATGGATAAAAACATTAACTGGAAGTTTCTTGAAACGGAGTATGGACTCATCGATCAAATACGAAGAGATGCTGTGAAACGATACTCACTCTCTGATTTAGTAGAAAGAGAAACAGCCTATTCCTTTACTCAAGAACTGATGCCGCTTATAGGGACTAGGTATCCGGAGGTGGTTGCCACTCACTTCACCAGCTGGTTCGGCGCAGTGTGTACAGGGTTACAAGCGATGGTTTCATTATTTAATGTTGTCTCAGAGATTCGCTTAGATCATTTAACTTTTCAGTTACACATGAAAGAAAATCAAAGAAAAGTTTTCTTTGTTCATAAGGGGACAAAGGTAACGAAGGCCCCAGAAGAAGATGGTTTACGTAATGAATGGCGATCAGTAATTTATGATCATTTTTATACGAATGAGGTAAAGCCCATCATCAAAAGTCTATCTGCTGTAGCAGAAGTAAGTGAGAACCATCTTTGGGCCCAATTCGCGACCCGACTCCATAATGAAAAGGACAAATGGCTAGCTGATGACATGTTTCTTGCACGCAGACAAACCATCAACAATGATTTCTATGCGTTACTGAAGGACTTGGATCTAACGCGTTTAGAGTTAAATAGCAATCCATTCGACGTATCCTTCAAGTGGATCGAGGATGCTACAGTTCCTGATAAGCAAATTCGTCAACGTTCCACATGTTGTCTTGCTTATAAGAGGAGTGACAATCCTGGACACTGTTATAGTTGTCCAAGAATGAGTGCCAAAGAACGCGAAATCAAGAAACAGCTGATACAATCCCAAGGCTAGCAAAAAGAGGGGAGAGAAGGGACATGGATGATTGAAATGAATAATCTCGAACTAGGCGGGAATCGCAGTCAGTCACAGCTTATCACTGTCATTCCCTATCATTTCATACTATTGAGTTCAATTGTCTTACTTATCATTTCTATTACCATAGCGGTTATGATAGGTTAGCATTATATCGTATTGATTGGGATGGAGATTGATATCGAGCAAATGAAAATGGAATGGAACCAATGAAACTAGGGAGTTGAATTACCCTTACCTAAAGCCTATGGATAGGCTTTGTGATTGACAACCATCCAATTCATGGAATATAATTACAGAACTTATTCGTAATTATTTCGATTTACTTGGAGGGGACAACGATGTACCAAAAAGATGAAATAGGGAATAAAGTACCCGTTACTGTACTTACCGGCTTTCTAGGGGCTGGGAAAACGACACTATTAAACTATATTCTTACACAAAACCACGGACAAAAAATTGCTGTCATTGTAAACGAGTTTGGAGAAGTCGGGATCGATAACCAACTGGTGGTTGGAGCTGATGAAGAAATATTTGAGATGAATAATGGCTGTATTTGCTGTACCGTCCGCGGGGACCTCATTCGCATCTTAGGAGACTTAATGGATGGGAAGTTAGGGAAGAGTGATCGTAAGCTAGACTTTGACCGAGTCTTGATTGAAACGACTGGTCTGGCTGACCCGGCCCCGGTTGCACAAACCTTTTTCGTGGATGAAGAGATGGCTAGCTTTTATAACTTGGATGCGATTGTCACTTTGGTTGATGCAAAACATGCGGAACGACACTTGGATGAAGGTCATGAAGCACAAGAGCAAGTGGCCTTTGCGGATGTAATTTTATTAAATAAAGTTGACCTAGTGGATGAATCTTATTTGAATCAGTTAGAGCATCGTTTAAATTCAATGAATTCGGCAGCTAAAATATATCGTACACAGAATAGTCAGATTGACTTAAACAAGATCTTGGGCATTTCAGCCTTTGACTTGGATAAAAAATTGGAAATCGATCCTGGTTTTCTGGAAGAAGAAGACCATGATCATGATGACACCGTCTCGTCCATTGTACTCCGGGAAGAAAGGCCTTTGGACTTGAAGAAGCTGGAGAAGTTAATTGGGAAATGGATTCGAGACTTTGGCGAGAACATGTTCCGCTACAAAGGGATTTTATATATCAAGAATGTGGAGGAAAGAGTGGTATTCCAAGGGATTCATATGTTGTTTGCCTCCAACGCCGATCGTAAATGGAAATCGGGTGAACAGAAAGTGAGTGAAGTCGTGATTATCGGGCGAGAATTAGACCCAGCCTGGTTCCAAGAACAATTCGCTCAGTGTGTAGCGAGTTAATCAAGGGTTGCCAATCATAATGTAAGCCGAGTGGAGAAATCATCCGCTCGGCTTTATATGCGAAATGCTAAAGACGGTCTTTGTAAATCTCGCGCATGACGTGACGCAATTCAGGCAAAATGATGCGTGTCATCGCAAGTCGGACGGCACCGGATGATCCGGGCATGGAAAAGATGGCGGTATTCCCGCATACACCGGCTATGGCGCGACTTAATATAGCCGCTGAACCGATATCCTCCGCAAAGCTAAGATATCGAAAGATCTCACCAAATCCAGGCATCTCTTTATCTAGACTATCTCGTACAGCTTCATAGGTTGTATCTCGAAGTGCTATACCTGTACCACCATTCAGCAATACGGCTTCGATATCCGTTCGGTTACTCGCTTTTCGGAGCAGGGATTTGATTTCTGCATATTCATCTTTCACAATCTGGTAATCCACAAGACTATACCCATTTTCCTTGAGTAATTCCTTTATCAGTTGT
>JBEQAI010000428.1:0-3179 GCA_041640415.1 Ammoniphilus sp.
TTTCCCGTCCCGTTAAACGCACATACTCCGCCTTTTCCGTCACAGGTTGCAACCGCCAGTCTCTTCTCGTAATCCTTATGCTGTTCTTTGGTAATGAGTCCCCGATTTCGGGCTCTTTCCAACACGCCTTGGAACGCGGTATTCGATGAGCACTGAAGGATATAGGCCATCGCGTCTCTTAAATCATAGGCGAGATCCTGGATTCCCTGTTGGTTCCATTGCTCCGCTAAGTCTTCCAGCTCCGTAAATAAATCTTCTGGAATCGTCCCTCCCTGAAGCACATGCGCAGGAGCGAAGGTCGCAAAGAAAGGTGCTTCTCCCCTCTCCCGACGGACACGATCCAAATGTGCCACTGCACTGACCACCCCTAGAGGCTGTTTATCGCAACCTTGGATGACAAAGGCACCATGGTAGGCATGGGACTCCACTTGATTGATGACCATCTGGGCCACGGCGTTGCGGCTTTGCAGGGAATAGCTCATCCCCATTGTATTCTGGGCTGTCCCATCGCACATTACCGGGGTAGAAAAGTAAAAGGGAACTCCGCCATTCTGCCAGATCCGGATTGCGGCGCGGGCAGAAGTTAAATAATCCATCACATGGGCGGGATGGTCAGGCGAACCGCCGATGATGGCAATCCGCGGAGCATTCGCCTCCAGGCGGTCATAGATGGCGTCGAGGCTCCAATCTGGAGCTGGCCCGTCATACGATGATCCTAGAATCAGCTTGGCCCGATCCAGGAATCCGGCTACACATATCGGCTCATTCGCTTTGCCCTGGACATTAAAGTCATACGGGTTGATCGTGTTCATTAAAGGATATAACGCCATGAATGTCCTCTCCTCCTTTACCCTTTATCTCTCTTTTTTGCTATGTAGCGCGATTCGCTCAGGGTTGCTCAGCACCTCAATATCCTTGTTTTCCAAAGCTTCTGGAAGCAAGCTCTCCGAAATCCAGATTTCCTTCAGGTGCAGCGTATTTTCGATGCGAACCACTCTAGCTTGATGCATGTCGAATGCATTGCAGGTTTTGATTGCAGCTTTCACCGCCAGCTCCTCTGTATCGAGGGCCATCGGCATCTTGACGACTTGTACTACCGTGCTGGTCAAGGCATTGGCATACCCTTTTTCTTTGATCGTTTCATTTAAAACTTTACTGGTTGTAATGTCGGCTAGCCCAATTCCATTCGCGTTGCCGTGTGTTCGCTCGGTTAGTCCTAGTACGACGATGCGTGCAACCTCCGGTCCTCCGCTCGCATACGGCGTAGCATAACGTCCTGTGATGTTCGGATCCATGCCATCGCCGGAAATGTCCTTCCCAATCTCGTCGACCACGAGTACATCGATCGGACTAAACATAATCCGGGGCATCAGCGCCTTGGCTTCGAGCAGGAGCTGCGGTTCTACTTCCTCGAGCTTCTCGGCAGGAACAGCGATAATCTTGGCGGGGCGGTCATACGCATTTTCAATGGTCCCAAGCCCAAAGATGATCGGCACCTTGGCTAGCGTAATCTTGGCCATCTCGGGCACATGCTCCGCCATGTACTTGAAGCTGTAAGCGTGAGCGGCATCCGCTCCCTTCTGCTTGCCAAGCCCAATTGTAATCATCTTGAGTAATCCGCTCTCTACCGGTCCTCGGAAGGCTGTATGGGGCTTAATGCGGTTAATCACGATCACTTTATCAGCTTCATAGGCATGCTTATCCGTATAGACGGGGAGACCATTCGGCAGTCTTCCCACTTCCGCGACATCCATGCTGGCAACGATAGGGGCTTCGATGAAGTCTTCTGTCACTCCAAGCTGTTCGAGTACATCGATTTGCCCTTCAGCCGTCGCGCCTCCGTGACTGCCCATGGCCGGTACAATAAAAGGCTTTCCGCCCGCTGATTTGACAGCTCTTACGGTTTCGCGGGTAAGCAGCGGAATATCGGCGACCCCTCGGCTGCCGACCGCAATCGCCACCCGGTCTCCCTTGGCGATTCTAGAGAGGACATCGGTTGCTTGGATTGCGTCATGAACGGCTTGCGCCACATCTTCGATCTCGGGCGCGTGGAAGTTCTGCCGGATGCGCACCATCTTCGGAAGCGGAACATCGTGCAGCAACTCTTCTATAATGGTCATATTTAGAACCTCCGTCGACAAATATCGGCAATTATCGGGGAGTGACAGGCACCGCCACCCGGCTCCACCTCTCACCACCCCATCACCTCACTACTTTCTTGCTTTTTCAATTTCAGCGTAAAGTTGCTTTACTAGATCTTCCCCGATTTCGGCGGCAAACTTATCAATCACTGGCTTAATGACTTCATTCATTTTTGCCTTTTCCTCTGCTGATACTTCATTAACCTTCATGCCTGCTGCCTTCAAACGCTCAAGAGCTTCTCCGTTTACTTGGCGGTTCAGCTCGCGTTGGTACTTTCCTGCTTCAATAGCGGAATCCTTAATGATTGCTTTTTCTTCATCAGACAGCTGATCCCAGAACTTCTTGCTCACTAGGAAAGCAAAAGGCGTGTATACGTGCTGAGTCATGCTCAAGTACGGCTGAACCTCGAAGAATTTATTGGATTCAATCGTAGCAAGCGGGTTTTCTTGCCCATCCACCGTCTTGCTCTCTAGTGCCGTAAACACTTCAGAGAAGGCCATTGGGGTCGGGTTTGCCCCAAGCTTGGCAAAGGCTTCGAGGTGAACCGCGTTTTGCATGGTGCGGATCTTTAGTCCTTGGAAGTCTTCGGCTTTCTCCACTGGACGCTTACTGTTGGTTAGGTTGCGGAACCCATTTTCCCAGTAAGTTAAACCGATCAAACCGTGATCCGGAAGCTTATCTAGCAGCTGTTGGCCCACAGGTCCGTCCAACACCGCGTCTGCTTCTTCCCCGCTATTAAAAAGGAATGGGAAGTCGAGAATGGAATATTCCTTGACGATGCCTGTCATAGGGGAAGTGGACGGAATGGTAATTTCCTGCAGTCCACCCTGCAAGGCTTCCGTCATCTTCTTGTCATCGCCCAGTTGGGCGGCATAGAAGTTTTGAACTTTGATTTTCCCGCCGCTCTTCTCTGCAACCAGCTCAGCGAACTTTTTCAAGCCTTGGCCTTGCGGATGGTCTTCGTTCAATCCGATACCGGCTTTGATCGTGCGTTCTTTAATGTTGCTATCTGCAGCTTGCTCCTTAGAAGCCTCAGG
>JBEQAI010000429.1:0-3179 GCA_041640415.1 Ammoniphilus sp.
ATTTCTCAAAGGGAACGGGTTTTCCTCCGTTATGGAGATTGGAGGTAGGGCTATGCTTAGGTCCAACACGTACCCCTAATCCAGTAATACCCCACTCTCCATTCTCGTCTTTTTGTATCAGGAGTCGAATATCTGCAACTCGTTTAGATATAAGCTCTAAGTCTAAACCTTGTTGAATCATAAAATTACCGTTTCTAATTTTCTCTTTGGAAGCCCATGAATGAACTGCAGTTGCAAGCGCAGTAGGAGAGTGAAAGGTAGCAGATTTAACGTGCAAATTTCTTGATCTCCCTAGTAAGTGGAGTCCATCCTTAGATTGGGTGATGCGCATAATGCTTCTGCCACCGGTTCCGTTGCCTGGTTTTAGGTAAAGAATAGGAAATTGTTTTAACATATCCAGAAGATTCTTTGGTGTATATTCAATAGTCTTGGGAACCCATCGGTTTAGTGTCGGTTCATGTCCAAAAAGTCGAGTAGCATTCCATTTGTTTGTAAAGGGATTGTTCGCATATTTAAATAGAGATTTCTGTTTTCTTAAAGTGCGATAACCGGGCTCGCCTTTCCTGCAACGGTCTATGACTACGTCTGGCCATGGGAACACTTGGCTTTTCCATCCCTGACCAGAATCTGGGATAAAACCTTTTATTTTTTTATTCTTAACTAATATGTCGTTGTGGGAGAACAGGTAGATAATGGAACCTAATTTGTGTCCTTCCTTGATCAACTCACGAAGGTAGTTAGGTTCCTCAAATCGTCTACCTTGTCTCCATGTTAAGATTCCAATGATAGGTTTTTTCATGTAGATATACATCTCCTCTAACATTTCCTGCCATATAGTATATGTTCAGGGAGACGTTCTGTTAAAAATCATGGTACTCTTTCTTGTGGTTCAGGGGGATGTAAAAATGGTAAAAGAGGGTGAATTACACCCCCTTTAACCAGGTATAGGTAGGATGATTTTAGTCACACTAATGATGGAAGCTTGCGATGTGTTTACCTCTTTTTCGGCTAGGATGTTTCCGAAAAAGGCGGGGGATCCTTAGTCCATGTGGATCCATGAAGAAAAATCAGGTTGTCTGTAAGTAGGTGCTGCGTCTTCCTGTAACCGGAAGCTAGACGATAGGGAGAGCCATGACATATGGTGATCGTTCATCAGTTGCTCAATAATTTCCGGAGGTATTTCATCTGTAATTTTAAAGGATGTTCCATGTAGGGCCACGCATTCACCTCCCTCTTGCGCGGTAACTATATTATGTCCGTTCATCCCGTAAGCATAAGTAGCAGTATTTGCCCATTCCAGTCACTAAACTATGGTATTATATAGAGAAGAAGCAACAAAAGGGGAAGTGAATGAGTGAGAAACTGGTTGATCGGGGTGTCGATCCTAATGATCTTGGTATGTTGGCAAGTAGGTCACATATTGTTTAGCGTCTTAGGGGAGAAGCAACAGTGGAAGTTAGAAGGCATTTCACTGGCTAAGGAATACACAGCGATTGAGAATATTGAAAAGGTGTCCTTGTATCATGGGAAAGAAAGCTATTTAGTTGTACAGGGTACAAATGCGGCACAGATCCCGATGATTGCTTGGTTTCGCGAGGGGCAGTTTGAGGGGTTTGAATATGAGAAGGACATCGCTTCCGCTGAGCAAATCGAAAAACTAATTCAGGCTCAGGTGAAGGTAAAGGAATGGGTCCGAATTCAGCCGGGGATGGAAAATCAACGGCCGCTATGGGAAGTGGTTGTAATTGACGAAGAAAACAAATTTAACTACTATTATTATGATATGAAGAGCGCTCAGTTTATACGTTCCTACAAATTGCAAAAAACCGCAGGCTAGTGGAATCCGCCAGGACAGAGGCGGATTTTTTTATATAATAAACTCGCTAGGAAAAACATTCTTGCACCCTAAATGATAGATCCTATGATATACTGTTCTAGTAATCTAAAATAACCGGTATGCATAGAAAGGGGGCGCAAGCATGAACCTACGTGCCATGCCCGTAATGTTATCTCTTATCGTAAGCTTGGTTTTCTTATTCGGAGGTTGGTTCGTTTATCAACAGTTTTATGTACAGCAGCCCATTCAAGCATTTTTAAAGCAAAAGGAACAAGTCACTTTACATGAAATGCAAATGACCAAGACGCAAGTAATTTTGTATCTTGATTTTGCTAATCCGGATACGTTCGTTAACGACTACAAGGAAATTAAAGACTATATAGCTACAAAAGCGCAAGGAAGAACGGTGACAATTAATTTAGCTCAGCATGGGGAAAGCATGAAGAACCTGTGGGAGGAGGAATACTTTGGCTTGGCGGAAGCCATTCAGAAGCAAGAGTACTCTCGTATACCTGAAGTTATAGAAGAGATGGGGAAGAAGAGGCATTTAGAGAAAACGCTAGCTCGTATGGATGAACAGAATGTCTATGTATTTTTGCAGAGTGGCGCGGATCATCTGTATGCTGTTCTTCCTTTAAAGGGAGAGGTGAGACCAAATGAGTAAAGAGATTGTTATTGGGGTCATTCCTGCACTATTTATCTTTTTAGCGTTTATGGGTGTCAATATTGCTCCTCTTATCATTGGAGGTTTGTTGATCGCCATCTTTGCTTACTTCATGATTCGCCAATCCGGTGGGAGCATGAGCCTTGGCCAGAAGAAAACAAAGAACAGCGTCCCGAAGACGAATTTGAAGTTTGAGGATATTGGTGGTCAAGAGCGTGCTAAAGGGGAATTAAAAGAAGCTTTGGACTTCCTCATCCATAAGGAAGAAGCTAAGGTGTATGGCATTCGACCGCTGAAGGGCATTCTCCTGACAGGACCTCCTGGGACGGGGAAAACCCTAATGGCGAAAGCCGCAGCGAATTACACGAATTCAGCTTTTGTAGCTGCCAGCGGATCTCAATTCGTAGAGATGTATGTAGGGGTTGGGGCCCAACGAATTCGTGACCTCTTCAAAGAAGTAAAAACCCAAGCAGAGAAAAACAATCAAGATAGCGGAATTATCTTTATTGATGAAATTGATGTTTTAGGTGGGAAGCGGGAAGGCAGCCATCACCGTGAGTATGATCAGACGCTAAACCAGTTACTTACGGAAATGGATGGGATGTCGACGACGGACTCCCCGCGCATCTTAATTATGGCAGCCACCAACCGCTCTGACATGCTGGATGATGCACTGCT
>JBEQAI010000430.1:0-3173 GCA_041640415.1 Ammoniphilus sp.
CCATTCAAGGATTAGAAGGCGAATACGAAATTTCCTACCTGACGGTACAAGAGCTGGCCCGTGCCTTAGCCGACCGTCCTGCAGCTGTGATCTTTTCTGCTGAAAACCGAGTGAATCCGCAGGACAAAGAGGTACGGCGCTGGATGGATGATGAGGCAGCCACCGCGATAAGGAATTATGTGGAAGAAGGAGGAAGCTGGCTGGCGTGGCATTCCGGCTTGGCCAGTTATGATGAAGTGAGGGACTATATTTCTCTGCTTCGTGGACAATTTAAATACCATCCAAAGGAGCATCAGACGGTTGCTTATACCCTGAACCAGAACGACCTGGGTATAGAGGATCATCATAGTTTCTCTGTTAAAGACGAGCATTATTTCGTTGAATGCGATGAATCTAACACTCAAGTCTTTCTCCGTTCCTCCTCTGTAGACGGGGACTCCATTGCGGGTTGGTACCATCCATTTGGCCAAGGGCGCGTATGCTGCTTCACCCCTGCCCATACTCCGGAAGCGTTACAGCATCCGTCGATGATCGCCATGCTATCGCAGATTCTAAAATACTTGCGCTCAAGCTGAGGTTTGCTGTGCCTATGCAGCGTTCGAACTTGAGTCGAAAAGCGATGCACTATGCGCACATTGTTTATCGGTTGCACAAAGTCTCTTTTCCGAAGTTTACCAAGCCTCATCGCATTTGAGCTTACGCCAGAGGATATGGATCAAATTAATGCCCTTAATCAGGGTCAAGTTTGCTGATCCTGATGAATGGAATCGGGTTTAGTTTAATCTTTTAGAATCATTACACAATCAAAAAAGCCTTACCTTTCGCATGATGAAAGGTAAGGCTTCTTTGATTGTGCGGGAGATCAAAGATCTTCTGTTCTTCTTTCCCATGCTTGGAGTCGTCTTAAGTGCAGTTGGCAGGCGTTAGATCCTGATCCTTGTTCCATCAAACTTTGTAAGAGAAAACCCATGGAAGTGTTCGTTATACGTTTTTCTGTAATCCTTAAGGATACCAATCACCATCTTTTCTCCTGGTGTTGTGATTTCGCCTGTTTTTAAAGGAGTAGGGGCATAGGCAGTGATATAGGTGTGATAGAAAAATATATGATTGATCCTTTCATACGGAGTATCACAAATATATGAAGCTATGATTGATCTTCTGCGCAAAAACCGGGGACAATTCTTAATAAATCATTAAAATATTATAATAATTCGAAAAAATATTAAAAGAAAAAATTAGGACTATTTAGTAAAATGGACACCAGGTCTGTAACCCAAATAATGTAAAAGGTTGGTGGTGCTATCTGAAAAGACGTAAGAAATAACTTTATGATTCTTCTTTAAGAAATCGTTTGCAGTATAAAACAAGATGTGTGTTTGAAGTGGTTTCGATTCAACCGGACAAATACTAGGGAGGAACAAAATGGCTGTAAAAAAGGTATTAAGAATTTTATTTATGTATTCCCTTGTACTATCTTTAGTAGCAAGCGGATTTGGTGGATTCACAACCACTATGGTATCTGCTGCTAGCCCTTCCATAACCAACGGTGGAGGTTGGTTTGAAACGGCCTATGTAGAATGGTCGACTGTAAGTGATGCGGTAGGGTATAACGTTTATGTTAAATCGGCGAGCGCATCAGATTCTCAATATAAACAAATCGATACTGAATTAATTCGAAGCTACGGATCGTATTGGAGAGCTGATGCTGTAGGGCTTGCAGCTGGAGAGTATGTCATGAAGGTAGAAGCCGTACTGTCAGATGGTTTAACCGTAAGTACGGTTTCCAATACGCTCAACGTAGCGGCACATGACCGATCTGGATTTGCTTTTTCGTCCAACTCAACATACGGCACAGGTTCAGGTGCTTATAATGAGGACGGTACCCTTAAAGCTGGTGCTCAAGTTCTTTATGTAACATCTCAGAATGCACAAACCGTAACTCTTGATGTCATAACCACCAGCTCAGGAGCTAAAACAACCGGTGTGGGCATAGGTAATATTCTGAACCTGAGACAAAAAGGCTATGATAAGACACCGCTTGCCATCCGATTTATTGGAAAAATTACAAATGCTGACCTGAATGGACAACTAACCAGCAGCGGATATCTTCAAGTAAAAGGTAAATCCAATTATTCGAAAATGAATATGACATTAGAAGGGATTGGAGAAGATACTTATGCTTATGGATGGGGAATCTTGCTTCGATATGTCGGTAATGTAGAAGTAAGAAACCTAGGTATTGCATTATTCCCTGACGATGGCATTTCAATGGATACTGGCAATGTTAACGTTTGGATTCATCATAACGATATTTTCTATGGAACGGCAGGAGGAGATGCCGATCAGGCAAAAGGTGACGGTTCCACCGACCTGAAGGGTGGATCCACCTATATTACACTCTCTTACAATCACTATTGGGATGCCGGAAAAGCATCACTAGTCGGTTTGAATGAATCAGCGGAATTCTTTGTGACCTTCCACCATAACTGGTTTGATCATTCAGACTCTCGTCATCCGCGTATCAGAACAGGAACGGTTCATGTATACAATAACTTTTTTGATGGCATCTCTAAATATGGTGTTGGGGTAACAACAGGAAGTTCATCCTTTGTAGAATCAAACTATTTTAGAAATGCGAAATATCCCATGATGAGTTCCTTGCAAGGGACGGACGCTTTAGGGCAAGGTACTTTCTCGGGTGAAAATGGAGGGATGATTAAAGCTTACAACAATAAGATTGTTGATGCGGCAAGTCTTATCTATGCTAATTCCGATGCAGGAACAACTCCAGCTCATGCAACATCATTTGATGCTTACTTAGCTTCGTCAAGAAGTGAAACCGTTCCCAGCTCATACAAAGCCTTGAGTGGCGGAACCACGTATAATAACTTTGATACTAGCATCGACTTGGGCGTAGCTATATCTGATATTGATGACGTCAGCCTTGTTGAACAAATCGTTACAGCAAAAGCTGGACGCTTAAATAAGGGAGACCTTACATGGGAATTTGATGATGCAGTTGATGATAGATCAGATAGCCTTAATACAGCATTGATGTCTAAAATAAAAAATTATAAAACCCAGCTTGTATCTGTCGGGGGTCATTCCACTCCAACCGAACCAACGAATCCAATCGATCCAACGGAACCAACCGAACCAACCGAACCAACCGA
>JBEQAI010000431.1:0-3171 GCA_041640415.1 Ammoniphilus sp.
TCAGGGGGGTTAATCGGGAAGTTCTGGACAATTAAATCTTCCCCATGCCATTTTACCACCTGTTCTGAGGACGTTCTTCCTTCTTCCATGCCCTCCTTTGCCAGAAAACTGTAATTACCCTCTGCTTTGCGGCCAATAAGCTCATCTTGATGTAGTAATTTCCTCGCCTGTTCATTCACGGCAACAATGGTATTGTCTTGAACAGCCACCATTCCTTCAACATGGCTGTTAAAGATGGCCTCATAGAAAGTTCTTTGAGATTTTTCTTTATTTGTGTAAAAAGCCATTTGCTCAGCTTCTACAATAGAATCCATTACGGCTTCTCGTCCAGAGGTAATCAGAATCGTTTTTAGCCCGTATCTGGCTGCAATAGAGGTCGATATCACGTCCCCTAGGATCACTTGAATGTCTTCTTTTAAGGCTTTTTTGATTTCACGCTCCACCTCATCTTCTGCCCCGATTGGAAAGAAGGTTAGGTTCATTTCTAATAAAGTGCCTATGGCGTCTGCACCCTGGATGGTATTCAAATAACTCATCAATCCTAATTTTCCAGGATAACCTTTTACTAAGGTTAGGGAACGCAAGATATCGTATCCGGAAATTTTCACTTCAACAACAGGAATTTGGCAATGTTTACGTAGTAACCGAGCCGTAGCTCCCCTGCTTATGATGACGTCAAAGCCTTGATGCTCGAATTCTCTCGCCACAGCTAAGCCTTTATAAAGATCTCCCACTTCCACTTGAATGTCCTTGTTTAATTCCGAATTAACGTCTATAAATAAATCCCTAAGCCCTTCATAAGGGGCTATAACCAATATTTTTCCCATAAGACCGCCTCGTTGATTTTTCAATCAGTCTGTTGCAAATTGATACATTCATTCTATTAGGAGCTACCTTAAATTTCAACCTGCAATTCTTAAAAGAAAAGATCAGGGATTTCCCTGATCTAACTCTCTATCTTTTGAATGATCTCAAGCAAGGTCCTATCATTTCCTACATTCCCCGGAAAAACAATATAAGGAATACCAGGGAACTTCGCCTCCTCCCCAGTCAACCACACCGGGATCCCCGCCGCTGCTTGCCCGAGTACTCTTGCTTTTTGTATCCCCAATCCTTTGGTAGCTACATCACTGGAGGTAATTCCCCCTTTTGCAATAATAAATTTGGGAATGACCTTTAATGTTTGAACCATTTTCACTAGAGAAGCAGAGACGATTTGGCTAATCCCGATATTTTCCTTTTTATTATCTGTTGCTAACAATTTTCTACTACTGTAAACGACTACATTTCTTCCTTGGACAAGACTTTCGTTTACGATGTTTGACAAACGTTCAAGCTCCTTTTGTCGTTCGTGATCATCCATCATTTTCTGTACATCCAATTCCAGTGAAACGATCTCCGTACAATCAAGCAGCTGTTGTAATTGGCGTGTCGATTTTTGAACATAAGATCCAACCACAACAAGGCCCCCATGGGTTTCCTGTCCGATCGCGATGAGCTTTTCCTTTGGTAGAGGAGCTTGCGTTTCAATCCCGGCATAAGATTTGACGAAAGATGCTCCTGTGCGGAACATAAACCTTTTTCCCTTTCCTTCCGCGTGCAATAAGGCCAGCGAAAGAACATCTAAATCGGAATAGGACATACAATTGATAATGACGGGCTTGTTCCCTTGAACCGTCATTAATACTTCCTCTACAGCTTCTGGACCACTCCGAATCTGATCCAATGTAAGGACAACACAATCGTCTCGGCTAAGCCGCCCTTCTGTTTTTTCCTCTACCCAGAGGGTTAGATCTCCATGCTGATAACCAAATACCTTGTCCTTTGCAAATTCAGTTTGATGAACAGGAACCATCGTTTCGCCATCCACAATATAGTGCGTATTTTGATAGGTTACCCGTCCTCCCTCAAAGAAAGCAGGAATAATCAGATGGCCATCCATTTCTTTTTGCGTCGAACGATTTATCTCTTCTGATAAAACGTCAATTTCTAAAGGATAATACCCACGCAAGGTGGAGTCGCTTCGGCTGATGAATACAAACTCCTTATTCGTTTCTTTTGCCACTGCAAACACATTTTGTGCGATTTCGCGATTAATCTGTTCCGCTGCAGAAGCTTCGTGTCCGCGTGTATTCGTTAAGATATAAAAGACGGTTTCCGGTTTATGGAACGTTTCCCGCAGCAATTCTATATCCCATTGGGTCAACACATCTATATCATGAACAGTCTGCACACCGGTTGGATCATCATCTAACACAATAATCTTCTTTTTACGCGATTCATTAAGCGTTTTGATTTTTAAGCGCATATCGGTTTCCGGCCACTCTGGCGGCAACTGCAGCTCCTTCGTATTCATGCCTATTCCTTCTCCTTCTGCCCAACCACCACACCCGCTAATCTTTCATAATACTGTACGATCCCACCATGATCATGGCCAGCCTTCCCATCAACTTTTAATGCATGGAAAATCTCTAATAGCTGGCTTGTTAAGGGCAGTGGGACTCCAATTTCATGAGCCGTTTCCATTACATTTGAAATATCCTTAAGGTTGATGTCAATCCTTCCGCCCGGTTCGAAATTTCGTTCTAGGATTAA
The DNA here is from genome assembly GCA_041640415.1 of Ammoniphilus sp. GTDB lineage: Bacteria > Bacillota > Bacilli > Aneurinibacillales > RAOX-1 > YIM-78166. Next base: position 2,596 of record JBEQAI010000431.1, read on the forward strand.
AGGAACCTTTGCGTCCATCACGGTGCTGCCTGCAAGTCCTCCTCGTATCGCTTCATACATCTTTTGAATATCGATGCCCGCTTTTGCAGCTAAAACGAGAGCTTCCGATAGTGCGGCAATGTTTAAGTTTACAATAATCTGGTTGGCTAGCTTTGTGGTTGCCCCACTCCCGTTGGCTCCTACTAATGTAACCGTTTTTCCCATACAATAGAGCAGGTCCTTTACGCTTTCAAACACCTCTTCTTTCCCACCAACCATGATGGACAAGCTTCCATCAATGGCTTTGGGCTCCCCTCCGCTAACCGGTGCATCTAACATATCCATACCTCTTTGTTCCAACTCTTGCGCGATTTCTTTAGAAACCACTGGAGATATGGAACTCATATCCACAATGATGGAGCCTTCCTTCGCTCCCTTAACAATACCCGCTTCTCCAAGGACAACTTCCCTTACATGCTGTGAATTTGGAACAATGGTAAATATGACGTCGCATTGGGCCCCTACCTCTTGAGGAGACGATGATGCTGTGGCGCCAGCTAAAACGAGGTGATCTACCGCGTCGCGGTTGATATCGTA
>JBEQAI010000432.1:0-3163 GCA_041640415.1 Ammoniphilus sp.
TAAGCTCGAGCATCTTTTCCAATTGAGCATTCGTCCCTTGCTCCGGATAAGCTTTCTTATAGAGCTCTTGGGGATCCAGATCATGATTGATGCACCATTGGGCAAATACCATGATCATCATGCCCTCATCTTTTTGATATTGGCTAATTATTTTTTGTTCGATTTCTTTATTCATAACCTGACACATCCTAACATGGCATCTGACTGCCAAAGATTGTATAATAGAAGATATGTATGGGTGAGGTAGGGCTGCTAGGCGTTAGTAATCACCGCAGATTTCCGGTTAAATTGCACTTTTTACTTCCTTTCTTTTCGAAACTGGACAAGCAATCAGATATCCCGGCTATTTACCTACCCCAGCACCTATTGAATCCCTTTCTATCAGTATACTCTTAAAGGAGGATATCACAATGGCACAAAACCAAACAACAACCCTATCCGATTTAGAAGCTTATCTACAAGGGGAAACCTTAGTTTTCCTGGCTACGGTGGATGCAGACACCCAGACCCCTAGCATTTCTGCGATCTCTTGGGTGAAGAAGAAGGATGACAACACCCTTCGCTTCTCTGTGGCCAGCCAGTCTCGCATCATCGAAAACCTGAAGGCCAACCCGCGCGTAACCCTCTCCGTTATTGGGCTTGAGAGTGTATATTCCATCGTTGGCTCTTGCGAGATCTTAGAAGAAAAGATGGAAGCCATCGCGATTAAACTTGCGAAGATCGAAGTGAAAGTTGACAACGTATTCAACAGCATGTTCTGGGGATCCAAGATTGTCCAGGAGCCCGTTTATGAGAAGACCTACGATAAGGAAAAAGCCCAGAAGCTGGATAACGAAGTGTACGAGCAATTAATGAAATAGGTGCCTCATGGCACCTATTCTCCTTCCTGTACAGGTAAACAAAAGAAAAACCGGCTTCCCTTGCCCAGCTCACTCTGAACCTCTATCCGCCCGCCATGCCGTTCCACAATCTCTTTGGTGATGGCTAGTCCGAGACCGGTTCCAACGTTTTTGGAGTTTCGGGAGGAGTCTACCTTATAAAATCTCTCAAATAAATGCGGAAGGTTTTCCTCTGCGATCCCTATTCCTGTATCGGTAACAGAAAACAAGATCCCCTCTTCCACCCGCGCAGCTTCAATCCAAACGCTTCCGCCCGCTGATGTATGTTTCATGGCATTGGTCATCAAATTGGTAAAAACCTGCTCCATTCTTTGACGATCGATCTTAATCGGACACGCTGCAGCTTCAGCGCTAACCTTCACCGCAAACGCCAGCTCTTTTTCCGCCATTTCCATTCCGAACTGCTTCTCCACTCGCTTAAGCAGCGTTTCGACGGTCGCCGTCTCAAAGGCAAACGAAAGCTTGGCATCCAGCTTGGAGAGTTCAAACAGATCGACGATCAGGTGGTTCACATAAAGGATTTTGTCATAGATAAGGTTGAGGTAGCGGGGATCCTTCGGATCAACCACTCCATCCTTCATGGCCTTGACATATCCCGTAATCGAAGTCATCGGGGTGCCTAATTCATGGGAGATATTCGACACCAAGTCACGACGCGAGACGTTGACTAGCTCGATTTCCCTTGTTCGTTGTTGGACCTTTTCCTCCAAAGAAAGATTTAAATCCGTTAGCTCTAAAGACAGCTTTTCCGCTTTTTTGAAGGTGCTTGCGAAGCGTGAAGCGAGAACAAGCATTTGTGCAAAGAGAAAGGTAAACATGCCAAGAGGGGCAAAATCGATTGAATCAATCAAATAGTTATAATAGAGAATATCATTCATAACAGCGACAAACACAACAATCCAAGCCAATCCGCTGATCAGGGCTCCCTCCCGGTTTCGGCGGCTGGCCCTCATGCATACCCAGATTCCATAGATAAAAGATACGACGATCACCACTTCATACGGTTGCATGGTATACGTATAAATTCGAGCGGGAAAGGCAACTACAAAGAAGCCGAAGATGCCCGATACGATAAAGATCCCTTTTGTAATCCAACGCTTCGCTTCCTCTGGATATAAGGAATGGACAAAGGCTACCCCTAAGGGGACTCCCACATAGGCCGCCAGATATTCCAGCTTGACCGCCAATTCCCAAGGGATAGCAGGAACAAACCTGACCAGCAGGGTTTCCCCTAAGAGCAATCCACGCATCGCAATCAATAAGCAGATCGTCCCTAAGAACACACTAGGCAAGTCATGGCGCCGGAACAAAAAAAGAGCAAAATGATAGATTCCCATAATAAATAAGGCTCCAGAAACGAACGATTGGAAAAACACACGCTGATCTCGGCTAAGTGTGACGTCCTCTACGGAACCTAGCTCGATGCTTTGCCATAGCCCTCCTTTTCTCTGGACAAAGTTCGCGACCTGAACGACCACTTCCAGTTCTGAACTTGGCACGGTGAAATAAAGCACTTTAGCATAGTTTTTGGGGATCATCTCTTCCGCGTGATCCGCTACGTGACCGTTGGAAGCGAGGAGCTCACCATTCACCCAGAGCTTATAGGAGGTGGCCACACTCGGCATATAGATCGCTTTAACCGTACCGACCTCCTCAAGCCTCAGTTTGACCTGTAAAACATACGTCCCATACCCCTGGTTAGAAAGCCCTTGCTTGGACCAAATCGAAGGAACCTCGATTACTCCTGCCTGCTGCCGATCATCCAGCTGCTTCCAATAAAACCTCCATTGACCATCCAGAGCGACCTTACCCTGTTCCTCGAAGCTCCAGTCACGCAGGTCGATGGCTCCGGCTGTGGCCGAAGGAGGAGGGAGGGGAGCTTTATTGGAAAAATTGATATAAAACAGGCCTGCAGATAAAGTCACTAGAATGAGGGTAAACAGACGATAGACCGTACTCTTTCGACTAGACGCCATCAGATTTCTCAACATACTGGAATTTATAACCCATACCTCGAACGGTATGAATAAAGCGGGCAGAGCCTAATTCGATCTTCTTTCTCACATTGCTAATATGAACTAAGACCGTGCGGGTGTCTCCATGACTATCTGAACCCCAGATCTTGGCGTACAATTCTTCTAAACTCCAAACCCGATTGGGATGCTTCGCCAGCAGAAAAAGCAGCTCTCGCTCTTTCGTTGGCAGCGTTAGGGACTGTCCATCCAATAGGGCGTCATAGTCTTCAAGATTCAGCACCAAAGGGC
>JBEQAI010000433.1:0-3130 GCA_041640415.1 Ammoniphilus sp.
TAATGAATTTCGTAATTATTACCGCCTTGCTTTCAGTAGGCAATTCTGGCTTATATGCTTCAGCTCGCATGTTATGGTCCCTTTCCAAAGAGAATATGGTGAGTCCTTCCTTGGGGAAACTTACTTCTAAGGGAATCCCTCTAAACGCATTGATTATCAGCATGCTTTTCGGATGTCTCTCGCTTCTTACCAGCGTTTTTGCGGCAGAGACGGTATATCTCGTTCTAGTATCTATATCTGGATTTGCAGTGGTTGTAGTTTGGATGGGAATTGCTGCCTCTCAATTTATGTTTAGAAGGAAGTTTCTTGAAGCAGGCCATAATATTAATGATTTAAAGTTTCGAACCCCTCTTTACCCAGTTGTGCCTATCGTTGCTTTTCTTTTACTTCTCGCCTCTTGTATCGGCATTGCCTTCGATCCGAGTCAACGGCTAGCGCTATATTGCGGGTTGCCATTCATGGTTGCGTGCTATCTCTATTATTATTATACAAAAGGCCGTAAAAATCTCTTGATTGCAACAAAGGATTTGCATGATGCTAGTTGATAGATTTGGTAATTATGAAAAATAGATTCTTCGATTTTAGTAAATAAAGGTGTGTTCATGCTATGAAAAACCAACTCGAAAAGATGATGAATCCTATAGAAAGGATCTTACAGACATATCCTCTGGTGATATTGGATGGTGCATTGGCCACTGAGCTCGAACGTCATGGATGTGATTTGAACGATAGCCTATGGTCTGCAAAAATACTAATGGAAAATCCAGGGCTGATCAAACAGGTGCATAGAGATTATTTTGCAGCTGGTGCGGACTGTGCCATTACAGCCAGTTACCAAGCGACTGTGAAAGGATTTGCACAAAGGGGGATGAGCGAGGCTGAGGCAGTTAACCTCATCCAGACATCCGTTCAGATAGCCGTAAACGCACGGGATGAATTTTGGCAAGACTCCGGCAATAGGTTAAACCGTCCGAAGCCTATAGTAGCCGCTTCTGTAGGTCCATATGGTGCATTCCTTGCTGACGGGTCCGAATATAGGGGGGATTATAAGCTAACAGAAAATGAACTGATCGATTTCCATAGGCCACGAGTGGAAGCCTTGATTCATTCAGGAGCCGATATTCTCGCCTGCGAAACGATTCCTTGCCTAATGGAAGCCAAGGCCATTGTGAGGTTGTTGGAGGAATTCCCTGAAACTTATGCATGGATCAGCTTTAGTGCAAAAGACGAACTACACATTAGTAACGGGGAGCCCGTTGCAAGGTGTGCAGAATGGCTGGATAAGCATGAACAAGTCGCTGCTATTGGGATAAACTGCACTCCGCCGCAATATATAACAGCCCTAATAAAAGAAATGAAAAGATTCACGTCAAAGCCGATCGCCGTTTATCCAAATTCTGGAGAGCATTACGATGCGGAATTCAAAAACTGGGAAGGGGTAGCTTCCGACAAAAAGTATGGGAACCATGCGGAATACTGGTATCAATGCGGAGCCCGATTAATTGGCGGATGCTGCAGAACTACACCGGAGGACATAAAATCTATTGTAGATATTGGGAGATTTAAGAAAACAAAGAGTAGTAGTGCCTAAAAACTACCATGAGGAGCAGGGATCCATCTCTGTTCCTTTTTGTCATAGAATTTATCTTTGTAACAAAATTGACAATAGAATCGTCTACACAGGGAGTAGCGATTAGTACTATACTGATTTGGATAATTCACTCCTCCGAAATCAATTTGCTCAGATCATTGGAGAAATGTAAAATTGATTTCATTAACCGTAGATTGTATAAGGGAGACCAAAATGAGATTACAAGAAATTCTTGGGATTGTAAGGGAATATTTTTTTCTGGCATTAATAGGAGTAATTGTTTTAGGGATTATTATCTTTTTAGGGTATTTCATTGTATACCGAAAACTTCTTAAAGGGAAAAGAAGTCTTCCAAGGAAGAAGTTGTTTTTTGGAGGTTTATTTGTTGGTTATGTAATCATGGTTATAGGAGTAACCTTTTTGAATAGAGGTCCTAATTTTCATGGTGGGATGGACCTATCTATTTTCGGTACCTATCGAGAAGCTTGGTATAACTTTAGTGTGAGGCATTGGCAGTTCGTGATTTTAAACATATTTATGTTTATACCGTTCGGCATCCTTTTTCCATTGTTATATTCACGTTTTCAACAAGCGATTTGGACGATCGGAGCTGCATTACTATTTACCTTATCCATTGAAAGTTTACAATTAGTAACGGGATACGGTAATTTTATCGTTGATGATCTATTTAACAATCTACTAGGTGCAATTATTGGATATGGTATCATTATGGGGATAATCGCAATAAAATCCATGGGAATCAAACAATCACTGAAGTATTTTACCCCTTTTCTTCTGGTAGTACTATCATTTGTAAGCATTTTTACTTACTATTATTTGAAGGAATTTGGAAACTTATCCATCGTACCTGTTCATAAGGCTAACTTGACAGAAGCGAAAATCAGTGTCGATAGAGAACTAAATGATAGTAGAACAAATGTACCAATTTATAAAGCACCGTCTTATACAAAGGCAGCTGCTGATGATTTTGTCATAGATTTTTTTGAGAGATTAAATGTTGATACGTCAAACATGGAAGTTATTTACTATCAGAATGAAGGTGTTTATTGGACTGATGGAAGGTCTCATAATATATGGTTCAATTTCTTAGATGGAAGCTACAGTTATAAGGATTTTTCTAGTTTTGAAGAGGGGATAGAGTCCAAAAGCGTAGATGATGAAATTTTAATAGAAAAATTAATACAATTCGGTATCCCTATACCTCAAGATTCTCTCTTTCAACAAGTCGATACGGGGACCTATGAGTGGATGGTAGATAAAAAAGAACGAGAAAATCAGCTAATCGATGGTGTTTTAAGGATTCATTATTTTAATGTTGATACAGTTAAAGTAATTGACAACCAATTAATCACCTATGAGAAAGTAAGGGATGTCCAAATAAAAAGTGAGCAGGAAGCATACAAAGAAATACTTGCAGGTAATTTTCGACATTACTCTGAAAATAAAAAGATAGAAACCCTACATATCCACAACGTAGTGATAAGCTACCATTTAGATTCCAAAGGCTATTACCAGCCA
>JBEQAI010000434.1:0-3119 GCA_041640415.1 Ammoniphilus sp.
TGACGAAGGCGATCTGCACTAATATCTAGAAGCGTTACACTTGCGCCTAATCCAAGAGCCATCTTAGCTGCGTTCGTTCCTACGATTCCGCCGCCTACAATCACAACCTCTGCTGGTGCAACGCCTGGCACTCCGCCAAGCAATACCCCTTTTCCTCCCTTGGATTTCTCCAGGAATTGCGCTCCGATCTGGATGGACATTCTCCCTGCCACTTCACTCATCGGCGTGAGCAAAGGAAGAGATCCGTTGTCTGCTTGGATCGTTTCATAAGCAATGGCCACCACTTTATTATCTACTAAAGCCTTCGTTAGCTCAGGCTCTGGAGCTAAGTGCAAGTACGTGTAAAGGATCAATCCCTCGCGGAAGAATCCATATTCTTCTTTGAGTGGTTCCTTTACTTTTACGACCATCTCAGCAGACCAAGCTTCTTTTGCCGTGGCGACAATCTTCGCTCCAGCCGCCTGGTAGTCTTCATCCGTAAAGCCGCTGCCCATCCCGGCGCTCGCTTCCACCCATACTTCATGTCCATTATTTTTAAACGCGGTAACGCCTGCTGGTGTTAACCCGACGCGATTCTCGTTGTTTTTAATCTCTTTTGGAACTCCAATAATCATTCTAATCAGCTCCTTCAAATAGGTCCTGGCCGTATTATCATTTACTATTACAGTATAATGTAATAAAAATTTCTTCTCCTTATGTAAAAATCAAAAAAATCGGAGACTGCCTTGTGGAAATCCACAAACGACCTATTCTACTTTAAACTGGCAAACTTCCTCTCTTAATCTTTCAGCTAGCTCACGGAAAGCATGCGCCGTTTCATAGATGGCGGACATCGCTTGGGCTTGCTCCTCTGTGCTGGCTGCTATGGTTTGCGATCCAGATGCGGATTGCTCTGTAATGCTGGCAATGCCTTCGATCTCCTCTAGAATATGACTCGACTCATCATGGAGTTCAGTAAAGATGGCTTGAATATGATTCGCGTCCTGCTCGGTCTGCTGGACATGATCGACTATGAGGGCAAGGGCCTCTCCTCCTTGCTCCATCATGTGCACCTGCTTTTCGACCGAGGTTAAATTGTTCTCCATCATGCCTACCGTTTTGCCGGTTTCCTCTTGCATGCTCTTAATAAGGGTTGAGATCTGCTCGGCTGCCCGCTTCGATTCGTCGGCTAGCTTTCGCACTTCCTCCGCCACGACAGCAAAGCCTTTTCCTTGTGCACCCGCTCTGGCAGCCTCAATCGCAGCATTCAAGGCCAGAAGATTGGTTTGGTTGGAGATATCGGTAATCGTCGTCACGATCCCCCCAATCTCCTTCGCCCGTTCTTCAAGGCGATGAATCGAGTGGCTGGAGCTCGAAAACAGCTGATTCATCTCGTGCAAATGAGAAATGGCTTGCCTCATGGTTTCTTTGCCGATCAGGGCCGTTTGTGTAGACGTCTGGGCATTGGCTGCGGTTACTTCCGCTTTTTCCAGCCCTGCCTGCACTTGAAGCTGCGTGTCTTCCATTTTCTTCAACACTGAAGAGGTATGCTCGGATTGCTTGGTTGAACCGACAGCTACCTCATGTAAGGTCTGGGCCATAAGTTTCGTTGCTTCATGGGTTAAAGTCGCTTTCTCTGTCAGCGAACCCGAAAGGGAAGTAACCGAATGCGATTCGGAAAGGATCCGTTCCACGATCAGTTTCAGATTGAATAGAAATTGGTTTAGCGCATGGGATAACTGACTGATCTCGTCTTTTCCGGAGACTCTTAGCTGTTGTGTCAAATCCCCGCCTCGCTCGGTAAGCCCTATCAGTTCTTGTTCAAGTGTTCTTAACGGTTGGGTAATCTGCCTGGAAACGAGAATAGAGAGTACGAGAGTTAGGAATATGGCCACGGCTGATGCTAAGAGGATCCATTGATAGGCCGAAGAAATCGCGATCAAGGTCTGCTCCGTTGCTTCATAGGTACTAGCTTCATTCAACTCGGAAAGCTGGTTGATGGCTTCATACGCCTTCTCCCAGTTCGGCCTTACCGCCTGATAATCCAAATGAGCAAAGAAACTATCCCCCTCTTCTACTTTTTCTAGAATCTGCGGGATCATCTCGGAGAAGGTGCTCCACTCCCTGGAAAAGGTATCATATAGTTGCTGCTGTTCTTCATTTCTGATCATGGATTCATATTGCTGACGCTCCGTTTCTAGGAGTTGAAGGGATTGCGACAACTCTACTTTGCGCATCTCGGCGTGGTCTGGCTGGTTTTCTAATGCGAGATCCAGTAGTAGGCGCGAGCTATTGGAAACCTCGGCTTCCAACTTTCCTAGTATGGATACATGGGGAATCGATTGGTTGGCAATGGTTTTGGTTTTTTCACCAATCGTAGAGAGGATAAAAAAGGAAAAAGAACTGATGCCGATTAGCAATAGCAAGACGGTAGCAAATCCGGTAATCAACTTGGTTTTAATCTTCAATGTAATCAGACCCCTAAAATTTTTGTCGATAATTGTATTTTAAGGGTCTTTCATGAAGATAAGATTAAGAGAATGTAAATTTTCGTATTTTTAAATCAAGAAACATGGAAAAACGCTGGTTGGGATCATCCAAATCGAGGCCGGATACCTCCGACACCCGCTTGAGACGGTATGCTAGCGTATTAGGATGAATATGAAGCCGCTGCGAAGCTATATTGATTCTTCCCGCACAATCGAGATAAACCTCAAGCGTATGGAGAAGATTGCTTTGATTTTCCTCGTCGTATTGGATCAGCTTCTGCAGGCGGTAGTTACGATAGTGTTCGGCTTCATTCTTTTCTACGATGTTCGGGAGTAGGCGGTAAATGCCTAAATCGGCATACCCTTGAATCTCGCTCGTTTCTATCGGAAAATTGCGCTTCATCCGAAGCGTCGCCAGGGCCTGATGGTAGCTCTGCTCTGTGCTCGAGAACGTCTCGTAGGCTTGGCCGAATACCCCTTGAAACGAAAGCTCTCCAAAACGCTCACAAATCCGGGAAATAATCTCGCTGACAAACCGGTTAGACTTAAGATGAAACTCCGCTTTCGGATCTCCGCCGCCTCCAAGAATGATCAGCCGCTTCTGATCGGTTACGGTCAAGGGAAACTGAGTCAAGGAAAAAGAATCCTTCA
>JBEQAI010000435.1:0-3108 GCA_041640415.1 Ammoniphilus sp.
TAACGGAATGTATGTCCGCTAGGCTTCAATTCAATCTATTTTCACTCATGTTAACGGACCTGATGTCCGTAAAGTAGAGGGGGACCCTAGTGGCCAATCTTATTGGCCTTAAGGGACACCCTTTTTTTGTCTTCGTTGTTATATAATAATTTTAAAAAAACACTTGCTGTTACATAGATGTATTGTTATAATACAGATAAGAGAAAAACAAAAAAGGAGATGGTTGTAATGAAACAGATGGATCAGCAATTTAGATGGAATTATGAAATCGAGCCATTTATCGTAGAGGAAGCGGACCAAAACTTCTATACATGCAAGTATATGGACTCCACGCTCGGGTTTGTAATGGATAAGGATGCCTTCGAGAGACAGCTTCGTAAAGGACGAATTCGTGAGTATAAAGTTGCAAGTTTGGCTGTGTAAATAAACGGAAAAAAGCTGGAGCTCCCCAGTGGAGGGGGATCCAGCTTTTGTTGTTTTTCCCGCTTATTTCACGACTAGCTTCCCTTTCCAAGGGGATGGAGGCACCAAATACGTGAATTCACCTATCTTCTCGGCCTTAAAGGTCAAAGTGACCATATCGCCTGCTCTTAAGTACCTGGTCTGAAGTCCGAGCTCCGGTACGGCAAATCGATGCATCCCTTCCAGCTTGCTATTGATGACAAGCTGTACCTCTTCTCCTTTGCTGACCGTGACGGTAGCAGGGATAATTCCTGTTTGCGTTAGAACCACGATGGGAGTAGCCGCATGGGCGATAGAGGCGCTAAAGACCAAACTGCACATCAATAGGAACAATTTTACATATCTCATATTCCTAGTATGCCACAGAAGTTAAACGCCCAATCGGAAAAGCAACCTCCTCTGATGATTCTTTGAAATGACCCCATGCCATAACTCCATTCATATACGAGATTGTAAAGTCCCCCTCATATCCGGTAACCTGGTAGGTTTGCCCAGGCAGGAAATCTCCAGGGTTGAGCGTATAGGATTTTGCCATGTAAAATTTTTGCTCCAATACGGCTGCTTCCGAGAAAAAACCTGCTTGGTGCTTTTTCATGGAGGCTTCCTTTAACTTTAACAGTTCGTAGTCTAATTCTTCTTTTGTCATTTCGCTGTATCGCTTGTCCATAAGTGGTTCCTTCTTTCCGGTTTTTTTCTTTCTACATATTATAACATTGACATTCTGAAAGGAAATTGAAAGAATATAAGTAACTTTACTACTATGTATAAAAGGTTAACTGCAGCCAGGAAAGGAGTGATAGGTCAATGTCACAGGAAAAGCTAGTGCCTGAATTAGATGGTTTATTATATAAATTTACGGAATTGCTGACAGGTGAGGCGACGGAAGAGCGAGTGGAGATGGTGAAGGTCTGGTCGATATACAGCCATATGCTTAAGGTTATGCCTCCGCTGGTTAAGCATTGGACGTCGGAAGAGCAGCATCAGGACGCCAAGCGGAAGATCCGCGATATCTTTGAGGAAATTCAGCGCCTGAACGAAGAAAATAAAAAGCAAATCCGCGAGCATCAGACGAACTTAAACAAGAGCGAGTAATAAGGAATAGGAGAGTCCCAAGAGATAACGGGTTCCGTAACGGGGTGCAAAATTGTAATTCACAAGTCATTTTGAGCGTCGATTCGCATATGGAATCACGCTTTTTTTTCTTACAAAAGAATACCTTAGCCGTATCTTTATGTTGAATTTTATAAGTTGAGAATAGAACGGGTTAAATTGTGATAATCTAATAAACGAAGTAAGTCTAATATTGTGTTCATGAAAGAGCCTAACCTTCCTACGGTTAGGTTTTTTCCATATTCTCACAAACATATTCCTTAATGATTTGGAGAAAATATACATTACACAATATAGACCTAATGTATGTAGGGGGATGCAATGAATGAAAACTGAACACAACATTAGACTTACATCTTCTGAAATAGGATTCCTTTGGACTCAATACATAGGTGATAGTATGTCTGTATGCGTATTTAAACATTTTTTAGAAAAGGTTGAGGATACACAAATACAGCCCGTCATTGAATTTGCGTTAAGTTTATCGGAAAACCATATAAGAAAAATTACCCAAATATTCACAGATGAAGATATTCCTATCCCTAAGGGGTTTTCAGATGAAGATGTGAATCTTTCCGCACCAAGATTATATTCGGATACGTTTGTATTGAATTATATCAGGCATATGGCGAGAATCGGAATGGCTACATCCAGCCTTGCTTTATCCCATGCGGCGCGTTCGGATTTCACCGATTTCTATACCCAATGCCTTAGTTCAACTGCTGAACTCAACAATAAATCAGGAAGTGTCCTATTATCTAAAGGAATTTTCATCAGACCTCCCTATATTCCAAAGCCAGAAAAAGTCGATTTTATTGAAAAACAAAACTTTTTAACAGGTTGGTTCGGGGAGCGTAGACCATTGAACGCTATCGAGATCAGCCATATTTTTATTAATACACAAACTAATGCATTAGGGAAAGGCTTAATCATAGGATTTGGTCAAGTAGCTCAATCAAAACAGTTGCGTGAATATTTTATAAGAGGAAGAGAAATCGCAACTAAACACATTGAAATCTTCGGTTCAATATTAACTAAGGATAATATACCTTCCCCTACCACTTGGGATAGTGATATTACAACATCTACAATTCCGCCATTTTCAGACAAACTTATGATGTTTCACATCAACGGGATCATTGCCAGTGGCGTAGGAAATTATGGGGTTGCTATGGCTGCAAGTATGAGACGTGATTTATCTACTCATTATTCGCGACTTATGGTAGAGATTGGACAATTTGCTGAGGATGGAGCAAACATAATGATTGATAATGGTTGGATGGAACAACCACCAACTTCACCGAACAGAGAAGCTTTAGCCAGAGGTAAAAGTCAATAACAAAGAGTTTTTTTTTGTCTTGGTCTTGATACCGAAGACTTTTTCATGAAAAGGTGATTTCAAATATGTTATTGAACTACCATGAAAATTAAATTCTGAAAGTAGGTAAAAAAGGCAATACCAAAGGAGACGCAGCTCATTCATTGGGGGTATTGATAGTAGTACATGGACTGGATCAAGAAGCTTCAGCTTCTTTT
>JBEQAI010000436.1:0-3104 GCA_041640415.1 Ammoniphilus sp.
GGAACACTCCCGATCTTATCGAAAACAATATAACCATTGGCGAGAATGTTTTTGACACAAAACCCCACTTCATCGGAATGGGCCGAAATCATGAGCTTTGGACCTGGTGCCGTGCCATATTTAACAGCTATCACATTGCCGTAATGGTCAATGTTAACCTCATCGGCATGCAAAGCAAGCTGATCGCTTACATACCTGACTACAGCTTGCTCTGAACCGGAAACGCCAACAAACCCGCTTAGTTCTCGAAAATGATCTTTTATTCTTTCTTTTGCACTCGCTTTTTGTTCTACTAAATCCTCTGTTTTCATATGAATAAACCTCCTTATTATTTAGTAAAGATTAAATCTAGCACGCAAACTCCCTTCAACGCTTTTTCCACGAGTCATCTCCTCCTCTACATTTCACCATGTTCATGATCCTACTAGTTATATCTTTTCTGTATTTATAAAATAGTATAAAATATTATAAAATTAGTTCAATGTAGGTTCATACGATGTTCTGTACACCTCATTGTATGTTCTACTAATAAGGAGTAAAGCATGATAACCTTCGAAGAAATTCAATATGATATAGAGAAAAAGCTCAAAGATATTTCCTATCAAATTTGGATTCTTGAGCCGCATGATCATCACCCGGAATTGGTTTATTCCGAACCTAAAGAGAAACTCTTTCAACCGCCGTCACTGCCCATGAAAAATACATACCCCAAATATGAAATGAGTTACCAAGCGAATCAAACGATTATTACCTTTTTTTGTTCCGAAGACCATTTCGCATTCATTTGTCTGCATGACTGTGATTTCATCCCCTCTGAAGATCAGCTGGAACATTGGCATCTTGCCTTTTCTCTTTTTTTTACCCAAAGGATAACTAAAGCAAGAGAAAGAGAATTGAAAACATTGGTAGAAGGCATTCATAGCATCACCTCATCTCTCGACCTGGACATATTGTTGACGAAGATTTCGGCAAGTGCCCTCGCGGTCATTCCTCCCGCAGATTGCTGTCTGTTTCAGTTGTATGAAGATAAAAAGGGCCGCTTAATCCCAAAGGGAACTGTCGGCTTCAATGACCATATTCAATGGTTCCAGCCAAGAATCGGCGAATCCATCACCGGAAAGGTTTTTGAAGCGGGAACATCCAGACTGTTCTACTCGACAGAGGAAATATACAAGGAAATGAGCAACATTTCGGAAGAAAACTCGTTTCATCTTTTCGCGGCGATAGCCTCCCGCTCCATAAATTCTTTAATCAGCGTACCGGTAAAGATGGGCGAAAAGCGGATCGGAGTCATGACGGTTTACCAATTCAATAGACAAGGAAGATTAACGGAGAGGCATTTGCATTTATTGACGGGATTTGCCGATCAGGCAGCTATAGCCATATACAATGCGGAGCTTTATTCTGAAATGAAAATGCGGTTAAAAGAAGTAACGGAGTTAAGTGAACAATTGCAAATAAAAAATGAGTTTCTTTTAAAAAGAGATCAAATTCATGTCACTTTGACCCAACTCTCCCTGCAAAATGGAGGCGTAGAAACCATCATTTTAGAATTGAATCGAATGCTAGAAAAAGAAGTTTCCTTTATGAACTTCCTAGAAATGGAGTTTTATCCAAGATCCAAAAAAACATCTCCTCCTTTCGGAATGGATGAAATCGAAAAGATCTTTTCAGGAAAGTGCCATCCTGTTTATGTCGATCTTGCGGAGCAGAATATGAGGAAGAGTTATTACCTCTACCCCATTCGTTCGGGTTCTGTCTTTTTGGGCTGTTTTATCGTTCCGCTTGGGAGTTCTCTTTCTCCACTTGAAAAAATAACGTTGGAGCAAGCAAGTTCTGTGCTGGCTTTAGAACTGGTAAAAAAACGAACCCTTACTGAAGTTTACTATAAGAAAACGCATGAATTTTTTAATGATTTACTAAAAAATAACCAGCCTGAGCTCCTGATAGCCAAAGGAAAAGAATTTGGACTGAACTTGTCTTCCTCTTCTTTCATAACTGTTTCATTGCTTGAAATTGCGATTTATCATGATCAAGATTTGCAAACTTTAGAGGTTAATATCCATCGACTAGCCACTAAAGCAAAAAGAAGGCTTGCTGCATTCGGTATGCTTGTATTTGGTTTTCATAATAAGGTTACTTTGCTCCTCTCTATGAAAGATCCATCCCAGATTACAGAGATGAGCCAATCTTTGCAACTCATATTGGAAGAGTGGAAGAACAGCAACGAAACCCCCATTCGAATTGGGATAGGTAACCTTTACGAGGGCGTTGAACATATTTTAAAAAGTTACGACGAAGCAAATAAGGCACTTACTTATTTGGAAAGTAAAAGCCAGTCAACCCTTATGCACTTTAAGGAGATCGGAATCAATCAGTTATTTTTAAATCAACAGCCCCATGAAATCCAGCGCTTTTTACATGAAATCTTATCGCCATTGTGGACCGAGAAGGCAATAAACAGTGAATTAGAAAAAACTCTTTTGATTTATCTTGAAACCAACAGATCAGCTGTTGATACAGCTGATAAACTTCATATTCACATCAATACGCTTTACCACCGGATCAAAAAAATCGAAGAGCTATTAAATCTACGATTTGACAATCCTAATGACTTCTTGAAAATACAATTAGCTTGCCACTTGAAAGTAACTTTTTCTACCCAATCATAAAGGAAACACAAAAGAACCTGTGGTCTCATAGTCTTTACGAATGACCACAGGGTTTTTGGTTTTTTACCTACTCCCGTGGGAACAGGTGCAATAATTAATATTTTGAGATTTTATCATCACTCTTTCGTTCAAAGATATGTTAGAATGAATGCCAAATTAAATTGGGAGGGGGATAATTGTGGACTTTCTATCTATCGTATCTTTTTTGGGTGCAGCTATTATTCTTACCCTTATGCCTGGACCAGATAACTTATTCACCTTGGCCCAGAGCATAACAAAAGGAAAAAAAGCAGGAATTTATACTACCTTGGGCTTTGTACAGGACTACTAGTTCATATTACGGCTGCGACCATCGGGATATCAGCCGTCATTTATCATTCAGCTATAGCATTCACCTTAGTGAAAAATGCAGGAGCAGCATACTTGCTATTC
>JBEQAI010000437.1:0-3101 GCA_041640415.1 Ammoniphilus sp.
CGGTCATCACACCTGATCCGATAGAGGAAGCCAAAGAGGAAAAACAGTCGTTGGACAATACGACAGCCTCTATCCTCTATCAAACGATTAAGGAATCAGAGGAGATCCATCGGGAATTTATTCAGGCAGTTCAAACCACGGACGTGACTCGACTTGATTTACGTAAACCTTCCGGTTTAGATAAGGAAACAGCCGATTCTCTCCTAGAAGGGACAGGCCTGGAAGGTTTAGGTAAGGCATTCGTCGAAACAGAGGAGCGTTATCAGGTCAATGCTTACTACTTAATAGCTCATGCGGCTTGGGAGAGTGGGTGGGGAAAATCAAGGATTTCTAGAGAGAAAAATAATCTTTTTGGTTTTGCTGCTTACGATAACAGCCCCTATCAGAGCGCGAAAGGCTTTCGCAGTAAGGAAGAAGGTATTGATGTCGTAGCTAAGTATGTTGATGAGCATTACCTTAATCCAAATGGACGCTTTTTTAATGGGCCTCACTTAAAGGGGATGAATGTGCGCTATGCAACTGATGAAAATTGGCAGCGAGGAATTGCCAAGGTGATGACCGGTCTGGCTAAGAAAGCGTCAGGACAAAAAAAAGGCTGAGAGCGTAAATGCTCCCAGCCAACTGTCTTAAGATTTTCTTCGCAGGGCAATAGCCAAGGAAACGGCAAGGCCGCCCCAGAGCAGTACTGCACTAAACCCAAACATAAGCATTGCGGTCCCTGTCATTTAAGCTACCCCTTTCTTATTCACTGCCTTGGAATGCTTCCAGCTTTGTCTGGTAAAGAACCAGGCTGCCGCAAATACAAAAAGTACGCTTCCTGCTCCAAGGGTGAGCAGAGCACTGAGTGGATAGCCTTCATACGGTTCTCTAAAGGCTCCGATCAAGTTCTGAACATAGATAAAGAACAAAACAGATGGCGTGATAAACTTAATGATCACTTCCCACCAAGCACCGATGCGGAAATCGGAGGTGGCATTTCCAGCTTCACGAAGATCACTTAGCTTGTAGAACCATCCAAACAGAATTAACTGGATCAGTCCGGAAAGCAGTATTCCAAAGCTATTGATAAAGTGATCAATGATATCTAGGAAATATAATCCAGCTCCAGTGGCATATAGCAAGCTTACAGTAAAGGCGACGGCTGTTACCCCAATGACGGCTCTTTCTCGAGTGAGGTTAAACTTATCTCGAATGGCTGCGACTGAAACTTCCATGAGCGAAATGGCTGAGCTAATACCGGCCAATACTAGACAGCCGAAGAACAGGAAGCCAAAAAGGCTGTTAAAAGCAGGGAGCGTATTAATTACTTTCGGGAACACAACGAAGGCAAGTCCGATTCCACCAGCAGCAACTTCACTAATATTCACGTTATTCTCGAATGCCATAAAGCCAAGGATACTGAAAACGGTAATTCCGGCAAGCAGCTCGAAGCCAGAGTTTCCAAGCCCGGTAATAAAGGCGCTGTTGTTCACATCGCTCTTTTTCGGAAGGTAGCTGGCATAGGTAATCATAATGGCATAAGCAATACTTAAGCTAAAAAAGATTTGACCATAAGCGGCAATCCAAGTTTTATAATGCCAAACCTTCGACCAATCTGGCGTAAAGAAGTGATTCAGTCCCATGGCAGCTCCTTCTAGGGAAAGGCCACGGAAGGTGATGATTAAGAAAAGGAAGATGAGAAGGGGCATGACAAACTTGCTGACTCTTTCAATCCCTTTTTTAATTCCTTTATATAAGGTAATGAATACGATGGCCCAAACGATGACTAGCGGCAGAATCAGGTGGGTCTGTAATCCCCCCATATTCCATACGCCATCGGTGACCCCTAGGAAGTCGCCAAAAAGGTATCCTTTCGTATCGTCTCCCCACTCTAGGTTAAGACTTAACTTCGTGTAGCTTAGAGCCCACGCTATGATGACGGAATAGTAGGTGATGATCACAAAGGAAATCATGACTTGGAACCATCCAACCCACTCCCATTTTTGGTTGATATTTCTCCAGCTTAAAGGAGCAGATCCGCCCCCTTTCTTCCCGATTCCAAATTCAAGTATTAAAATGGGAATCCCAGCTGTGAGAAGCGCGAATAAGTAGGGAACTAGAAAAGCTCCTCCTCCATTTTCGTAGGCGACATAGGGGAATCTCCAGATATTCCCAAGCCCGATTGCAGAACCGACAGCCGCTAAAATAAAGCCTGCTCGGGTTCCCCATTGTTCATTGTTCATGTTGCTTTCCTCCTTGATTTTGCGCGTCTGAATGTTGGAAAAATTAAAGGCGTCAAAATGAGTAGATGAATCATATCACCTCGTATTTTGTTTGTAAAGTAATAATTGTCTGAATTTCGTGTGTGGTTAAAGGTTTCCACAAGAAAATATATTACAATTCATCTATGTGCTTTGTAAAGTTGAATTTATTTACAGCCCAATTTGCTCATTGAAGTATGCGCCTGTTTCTTTTAATATAGAAAAAGCTATATAGAGAGGAGAAAACGATGAGTTTTCAAACATACTATCTATCAAACGGGACTCGGGTATTAATTAAACCGATTCCAACGAGTTTTAAGGTCTGCATCGATCTTTTGGTCGGGGTGGGCTCCCAATTTGATCCCGTGGGGAAAAAGGGCCTCGCTCATTTTGTAGAACATATGATGTTTCGTGGAACGAAAAAAAGAGGATATAAACAAATTTCTATAGACACCTTGAAGATTGGCGGCTATCTGAATGCTTTTACAGAGCGAGATACAACCACATATACACTAGATGTCCCTTATAGGCAGATGGAAGCAGCCTTGGACATTTTGCTTGACCTCTATACAGATCCACAGTTTCCTGAGGAAGACATCGAGAAAGAGCGTTCGATTATCCTTGAGGAGATCGATATGTACAACGATATTCCTACCGAGTTTCTAATGGATCGTTTTATGGAAACTCTCTATCAGGCTCATCCATTTGGCGACCCGATCCTCGGCACTAAATCAAGTGTACAGAAGATCACCCGTGCGGACGTGGAAGAATTTTATAAGCAGTGGTATTTTGATACCACCTTAACTGTTTCGATAGCGGGCCGAGTGGAGCCTGCAGACATCTTACCAATTCTGGAGCAGA
>JBEQAI010000438.1:0-3075 GCA_041640415.1 Ammoniphilus sp.
CTCCATCCCGAAAATTGTGGGGAACGGGGTTATTCTTTGCGGAGATGCAGCGCAGCTGGTAAACGCTATCCACCGCGAAGGCTCCAATATGGCGATGACTTCTGGTCGTCTGGCAGCGGAAACCGTAGTATTGGCGAAGCAAGCGAATGATTTTTCCGAAAACATGTTAGATACTTACCGAACGAAGCTGATGGATAGCTTTGTCGGGCAAGATCTTAAAAAATATAAGGATGTTACGCATACCTTCGAGAGCTTCCCTCAGTATTTTAAAGATTATATGCCGATGGTCAACAAGGCGGCAAGCGATTTCTTTACAGTAGATGGAACGCCGAAGAGAGAAAAGCAAAAGAAAATACTAGCTTCTTTTACGGAAGGCAGAGGAAAGTGGCAGACGTTTCAAGACATTTATCGCGCATGGAAGGTGATGAAATAATGAGCCTCGTACCAAAAACGGATTCACTGGAGCAAAAGCAGTACAGCATTCGCTTTAAGTGTGATACGCAGAGTCATCTGCATGTGTTGGATTACGATACCTGTGCCACGAAGTGCCCGGAAAAGCTCTGTACGGTGTTTTGTCCAGCAGAGGTCTACAAGTGGGAAGGCATCCGCATGCAGGTCGGCTATGAGGGCTGCCATGAGTGTGGCAGCTGTCGGATTGGGTGTCCTCATGAGAATATTAAGTGGGAGTATCCCAAGGGCGGACATGGGATTGTGTTTAGGTTGGCGTAGGGTCTAGATGGTGAAAAGCACCTCGGAATGGGGTGCTTTTTGGCGTGGTTTGAAAAGGAAGTTGGGTGGGCCAAAAGGTCACCAGCCAAGTTTTTTTATTTGGGTTCAAATTTTAAACAGCTTTGTCCAGAAGATTGAAAGACAACTAGCGAAGGGAGCTGAGTGGACTTAAATTGAAAATATTTGCAACCTCGCGGATTATTCTTGTCCCAAGTCACAAAATAGTATTTGCATTTCATGCAGTTAATCCGTCTAGAATCCATAAACCCTCCTAAGCTCATTAGCCAAGATGATTATACCTTGGATTAAGAAAATAGGTAAAGCATGAGAATAATAGGTATATAAATCCAAAAATAGAAAAAAATAAAGGACATCGTGAATCATTATTATTTAGGGAGTGACTAAAGATGGATTTAAACCGTGCACAGCAAATTATTGAAGCAGAGGAAAAGATTGATGTCCAGGTAGATGGAATGTCGGTGTGGATCGAGGGGATTGATGCCCAAAGCAAGACAGCTAGGGTACATCCGGAAGGTGAACCTGAAGACAAGAGAACGGTAGCTATCGAAGACCTTCAAGAAATGCACTAGTAAAAAAGGGTGCCCAATCCTTATGAGGATTGAGCACCCTCTTTTTTTCATGCACTGATGTCCCATAGGTGATAAAAGTCGGTATCGACTAATAGACTATATTAAAGTTAAAGCGCTAGTAACTAATCACAGCTTTAAACCCACTACATATACCTATTCTAAATAAACATTTAGAGGAGGATGGAGCATGAGATTAAAGGAACAGGTTTCCATAATCACAGGTGGAGGAAGTGGACTGGGGAGAGAAGCAAGTCTTTTGTTTGCTCAGGAAGGTTCAACCATTGCCGTATGGGACATTAATCAGGAGCAGGGAGAAGAAACTGTTCAGCATATAGTCGAAAAAGGCGGTCGGGCGAAGTTTTATAAGGTTGATGTGGGTCAAGACGGAGTGGTACAGGAAACGGTTGAACAAGTAATTCAGGATTTTGGGAAAATAGATATCTTAATTAATAATGCAGGAATTACCCGCGATGCTATGCTTCATAAAATGACCACCCAGCAGTGGGATCAAGTCATTAGGATTAACTTGAGCGGCGTGTTCCATTGTACGCATGCCGTTGTGCCTTATATGAGAGAAAAAGAATATGGAAGAATTATCAATACATCCTCCGTGGTCGGAGTTTATGGGAATATGGGTCAGACTAATTATGCTGCGGCCAAATCTGGCGTGATTGCGATGACTAAGACTTGGGCTAAAGAATTAGGGCCAAAAGGAATTAATGTAAACGCTGTAGCCCCAGGCTTTATTAAAACACCGATGACCGAGGCGGTACCTGAAAAGATCCTTCAGATGATGGAGAACAAAGTTCCGTTGAAGCGTTTAGGAGAAGCAAAGGATATTGCAAATGCCTATTTATTTTTAGCCTCCCCTGAATCCGCCTATGTAAACGGCTGCGTTCTTAATGTTGACGGAGGACTTGTTCTATAACATTTAAGGGTCACCTCCCTTTCGTTAATTTCTATAGTTTCCTTTAGTTCAATTGAATGTATCCAATTGAACAAGGGAACGATAGGAGTGGAGGTGATTGAAATGCCAAACGTAGAAGTTAAATGCTCAGTAGCTAACTGTACTTACTATGCTGAAGGAAACAATTGCGTAGCTCCCGCGATTATGGTTGAAGTAGACCGTCATGCCAATTACAACAATGAAATGGCGAATGAATTGGGAATTCAAACCGAACATAAGGACCGTGCGAGCAATTCAGCAGAAACCTGCTGTCGTACTTTTAGACCGAAACAGTAACTCTGTGTTATAACACCTGACGAAAATTCTGTCAGGTGTTTTCCTTTTTTTCGACAACATATTCTATAACGAATAAACTAATCCTACTAGTACCCTATCGAAAAAAGGGGGAACAGAATGCCAAAGGACAGAGAACGATTGAACGATACAAGGGCTTATAAAGAGGAAATCGCTTCCGAAATTGCACCTAATCTCGTTTCTCCAGAGAGGGATGAAATTCAAGAGTTCACCGGAAGCGGTACCGCTTTTGGCATTATCGGATTAGTGCTATCCTTGTTATCTCTGTTTACCTTGCCCTTTGTCCTTTCCTTAATTGGAATTGCAGCAGGATTTATGGCCAATCGGAGAGGGGCTAAGGGGTTGGGAAAATGGGCCATTGGGGTTGGGGTCATTTCCATGGTAGGGGCCATGCTGTTCGCTCCGTTTGTAGGGTAACGATGGAGAAGCTCCTTTTAAGGGAGCTTCTTTTTCTTTTATTCGTAAATGAAAAAGTAGAATTTTGTGAAAATACAC
>JBEQAI010000439.1:0-3075 GCA_041640415.1 Ammoniphilus sp.
CTAAAAATACAGAAATACTAGTCCAGTTATAATCGGCATGATGATAGCCACTAGCGTCATGCCTAACACCCCCATGGCTCCCTCTAGCTCTCCCCATTGCGCAGCCTTAACCGCTCCGACCATCGAAGCTGCGGTACCCATAGTCAACCCCTTTACTATCTTGTTCTTAATACCAAACCAGCTAATCAAAGGAGGCCCAATCATCATACCTATTAAGGCCGTCATCATAGCAAAGATAGCAGTGAGCTCCGGATAACCTCCAATAAATTCGGATATCGACATTGCCATTGGTGCTGTGGTGGATTTAGGAGCCAGCGAGATTACAGTTGATGAGCTCAAGTCAAAATAGTTCGCCACCCATATTACGATCAAAACTCCAGTAACCGTACCAAATAACACGCCTGTAATTACTTGTAACAAATGCCGTTTTAATAACGCTAGATACTTATACAACGGAATAACAAGTGCGATTTCTACCGGTCCTAGAAAAAAAGTGATGGGCTGCGTAGCCGAATGGTAAACGAGATAATCGGTGTGAGTTAACCATAGTAAAAGGATGAGCAGCAATGGGCAAACTAAAATGGGATTTAGCCATGCATTAGGATATCTTTTGTTAAGAAAAACGACACTAATATAAGTCATTAATGTAGCAACCAACCAAAACAGATAAGACATCATCTACATCTTCTCTCCCTTCTTAAATAAGAGCGTAATGAAAGCAGTAGAAAGAAGTACAACTGTTGTACTAATGATCAAGGTAATGAGCAGGTACCATCCTCCTTCCTTCATGACTTCCCAATAAGGCAAAATACCCACTACCACCGGAATAAAAAAGAAGAAAAGGTGCTTGGAGAAAAATTGACTAGACCGATCCATTTGTTTAGGACGGATGATTCCGGACACAAGCAGGAAAAACAGTAACCCCATTCCAACAAGGACTGGCGGTATAGGCAGATCAAGCAGACTTGTAATCAGAATGCTAGCTTGATACAAAGCACTGAGGATGAGAATTTCAAATAAAAGTTTCATGTCTCCCCTCCATGTTCTTTGATAGTTAAACTATAGAACATTTTGGAAAATACAGCAAAGTCTATGGCATGTAAATTAACACAAATTAAACGATTACATCCTCCAATTAGGTTAGATTTCTCAACCTAAGCTAACCTTCACCTTTTATATGTTATATATTCTAACAATTATGAGTGAACAAAAACCAGGCGATCGTCTACATCAAAACCCTCGCTAGATGAATATCCTGTCTTTGAAGTTAAAGAGAGGAGAATGTGAATGGGCCAATGGAAAAAGGAGAATGTAAGGCAGCAAGCAGGCGTTAGTCCGCAGGTTGGCGGCTATCCCCCTCCACCTTGGGGTGGTTATCCGCCACCACCGCCATGGGGAGGTTATTATCCCCCTCCGCCTCCGCCGTGGGGAGGCTATCCGCCACCTTGGGGGGCCTATCCTCCAGGATGGGGCTTCCCTAGGCCGCCATGGGGACCGAGACCGCCATGGGGCCGTCCGCCGTGGGGCCGTCCGCCGTGGGGACCAAGACCACCATGGGGAGTTTATCGTTAGAAGACTGGAGGGGCCGACTGGCCTCTTCTTTCGCTTGAAATTCTTTACTAGGATGGGCTTTAAAACCGTGGATATAAGTAGATACTACACTTATGTGAGGTAAAATTATCCATGTGGAGGGTTCTAATTGGCTGATCAAGAGAACAAGGATTTAAGGATTCGCAGCATTGACATTAGTGAAGGAGAGCACCGCGCCCCCAATCGCGCCATGCTTAGAGCAGTAGGATTTAAGGATGAAGATTTCAAAAAGCCTATGATCGGGATCGCAAGTACATGGAGTGAGGTAACACCTTGTAATGTACATATAGACTCTTTAGCGATCAAAGCCAAGGAAGGTGCTAAGTCCAACGGGGGGGCTCCCATTATCTTTAATACCATTACGGTATCGGACGGAATCTCCATGGGCCATGAAGGTATGCGCTACTCTTTGCCAAGCAGGGAGGTTATTGCGGACTCGATTGAGACGGTGATGGGAGCTGAGCGGCTTGATGGACTCGTGGCGATCGGCGGCTGTGATAAGAACATGCCTGGCTGTATGATTGCTATTGGTCGATTGAATGTTCCATCGGTCTTCGTATATGGGGGGACTATCGCTCCCGGAAAATCAAGGGAGGGCAAGGATATTGACATCGTCTCCATTTTCGAGGCCGTGGGACAGTATAGCGCAGGTGCGATTGATCAAGAGCAGTTAAAGGATATTGAATGCCACGCCTGTCCTGGTGCGGGCTCCTGTGGAGGAATGTATACTGCTAATACCATGGCTTCAGCTATTGAAGCGATGGGGATGAGCTTGCCAGGAAGCGCTTCGAACCCTGCAGAAACCTCTCTTAAGCTCGAGGATTGTGAAGAAGCTGGAAAAGCCGTTGTAGAGCTCCTGCGAAAAGGGATATATCCAAAAGATATAATGACAAAAAAAGCCTTTGAAAATGCGATTACAGTAGTCATGGCACTTGGAGGCTCGACCAACGCTTTTCTACACCTTATCGCTATGGCCCACTCCGTCGGTGTAGAGCTGTCTTACGATGACTTTGAGCGGATCCGCTTAAAGGTTCCCCACTTGGCAGACCTAAAGCCAAGCGGTCGCTATGTTATGCAGGACCTCCACCATGTTGGAGGCGTAGCCGCCGTGATGAAGCAACTTCTAGAGGCTGGCTTGCTCCATGGAGACTGTTTAACTGTAACCGGAAAAACCTTAGCTGAAAACCTGGCAGAAGTGGATCCACTAAAAGAAGACCAGGTCATTATCCGACCGATGGACAATCCGATCCGGGAAACAGGTCCACTATACGTATTAAGAGGCAATCTAGCTCCTGAGGGCGGAATCGCTAAGATGTCTGGCTTAAAAGTGAAAAAGATTACGGGGCCTGCCCGAGTTTTCGATTCCGAGCAAGAAGCAACGGATGCCGTTTTAAAAGACAAAATCCAACCCGGCGATGTCGTTGTCATCCGTTATGCAGGCCCCAAGGGCGGCCCCGGTATGTCGGAAATGCTTTCCATCTCTGC
>JBEQAI010000440.1:0-3064 GCA_041640415.1 Ammoniphilus sp.
CCCAATAAGAAAATTAAAATTAAGATGCCGATCCATATCCACAATTTTTTTATCTTTTTATTTTCACCCAAGAAAACATCGCTCCCGGATTCTTTTTTGTCACGTACATAGTGTTTACCTACGGAAGTAGAGAAAACATTTCCACTATTTGGGTGTAATGTAGACTACCGGCCGAGGACAAGCGAGTGGTGGATGCTCATTAGCAGGATGTGCTATTATATTGTAGGAATTGGACCTAAGGTTCTTAGAACGGTAAAGGAGGTGAGGATCCATGAACGGTCTAGGCCATACGGTTATGGGTGGTAGCTTTGGCGCTTTTGCCAGCATCATGACTACAGGTACGATTGACCTCCAAATGATTGCTATTTCAACTATTGCAGCATCTTTAGCCGATTTTGATACGGGCAGCAAGGTGAGAAACAAAATGTCCGGGAATCCTTTGAGAACGAAGATTGCTCTGATTGCTATTGGTTTGGCTAGTACGGTTTATCACTTTTTGCATTCATCTAGTTTGACTTCTCTTAGTGTCTTAGCAAGTATGAGTATTGTAATGTTAGGCTTGTTTATGAATCGTAGGCAGGCTAGGAAAGTTTTTATCCACGTTATTGCTGGTGTGATCGGTTTTACAGGTATCTATTACCATCAATATTGGGTAACAGGGTTAGCGATTTTTATTGCTATTGCCCCACATACCGCTCATCGAACCTGGACTCACAGTATTTGGGCCTTGATGGCGATGTATTTCATTTTCTACGGTGCCGAGCAAGCTGGGGTGAAGGGCGCGTTAATTGGAGGTATGGCCGGCTATCTTTCTCATCTTGTGGCTGATATGTTTACGGTGAATGGTGTGAAGTTGTTTTATCCCGTATTAGATAAGAATGTTGGATTGAAGATTATGCATTCTAATAAACTATGGTTACAGTGGGGGATCATTGGTGCTACCATCGTAGCTTTTATCGGGATTCTTTTGATAACTGGAAAATGGAATGCGATTTTAAATCATCCTGTTATTAGAGTATGAGTATAATTGTAAAATGCCGGCCCATCAGACTTTTTGCGGAAAAATTAGATCCTAGTTTTTAAGGTTTCTTTAAGGTTAATAGTTTATAATAGTTCTTATGTCAAGGAGGTGCAGGATGAAGGTTGTTTTGAACAAATGGTTTATTAGTTTTTTAGCACTATGTGGGATCATAGTGGGAGTCGTTTTTATACAGGATTCTGTGAAAAGTAAAGAAACATCTGTTGCGGTGGGATCTAGTAAAGTGGCTGCGTATGTCAATGGTGAATCCATTCAGAAGGAGCAGCTTTTTAATGAATTGTACAAGCTGGAGGGAGAACGAGTCCTCGAGGGTTTGATTAGCCAAAAGCTAGTAGAACAAGAAGCCAAGAAATCCAATATTCAAGCAACAGAAGAAGAAATTAATCAAGAATTGGATAAAATCAAAAGCGAATTAGGTGAAAGCTATAACGATGCCCTCACAGAAAGTCAAATTACGGAACAGGAACTAAAGGATAATATTGCGCTTAATGTCGTTCAGAAAAAAATGTTTGCCGATAAGGTTACAGTATCAGAGGAAGAAATCAGTGAATATCTAGCTCAACTTCCAGCTGAAATGCAGGCCAGTCAAAAAGAAATTGTAAAAGAGTACATCTTAAATGGAAAGATACAAGAAGAAGCACAAAAATGGTTGGCAGAAGCCCGTTCAAAAGCGACGATTCAGATTTATATGCAAAATTAATAAAGAACTAGCCCAAAGCTTCTGTTGTCTATCCGTGCATCTGTAAGGAGAAGTTGGGAATAATATCACTGATTGATACTACGATTTCAGGGAGGCAAACGGTGAACCGACTTCTAAGAAAAATCATAATGAATGGGATAGTAATTGTGCCTTTGCTTATGTGGTTCACAGAAGCAACGATTTGGAGCAGTTTAGTTACAGCGGTGATCCTTTCTCTTGTGGCTTACTTTATTGGAGATCAACTGATCCTGCGGGCAGGCAATAATACAGTGGCGACTCTTGCTGATGCTGGAATGGCTCTTGTTTATTTTTGGTTTGTTGCTGTTATGATGGGGTGGTCCCTAACCTTTGGTGAGCTAGTCGTGCTTACTTTAGCGTTAGGTGTTGTAGAATGGATTTACCATCGACAATTAGGGTGGGCAGACAAGGAGAAAACAGCATAATGTTAATTACGGATCAGGTAGAGTAAACTATCTGATCTTTTTTTATGGACCCGTACTGCATGGAAAATGCAAATGGAATATGATAAGGTAATCCCAGCCTATACTTGATTGAAGAAGGAACGGGAGCGTATGGAAAAAGCAATCATAATAAAAGCGAACGGCGAAGAAGTGCAAAAGATAAGGCAAGCAGATCCTAGACTAGGTCAGCTAATCTCCAAGATTGGTGATCTCACCATCCCTTTACGGGACAATCGTTTCGAAGCACTCGTGAAGTCTATCATTGGGCAGCAGCTTTCTGTTAAAGCCGCAGAAACGATTTTTACAAGAGTCGAAGCCCTCTGCAAGAGAATAGAGCCGGAATCGATCATACGTATAGAAGAAACGGAATTAAGGGCCGCTGGACTATCTAAACCGAAAATTTCCTATATTAAGGATCTATCGGAAAAAGTGATGTCGAAGGAAGCGGATTTATATCACTTGGACCAGTTTGGAAATGATACCATCATTCAATTAATGACCCCTATTAAAGGTATAGGAAAATGGACAGCTGAAATGTTCTTACTCTTTTCCTTGGGGCGTATGGACGTTCTTTCCCTTGGAGATGTGGGTCTGCAGCGTTCTGCGAAATGGCTGTACAACCTCGGTAAACAGGAGGACGGAAAGAAATGTTTAGAAAAAAAAGCATCGCTTTGGTTCCCTTACTATACGGTTGCTTCTTTGTATCTGTGGGAAGCCGTCAATAAGGGTTATGTGGATTCGTTTGAATCATTGGAGGAGGTCTTAGCATCGTCATAGAAAAAGAACGAAGGGACTCGCTGTATGTCAAGAAACCTGTTGACGTGTTGTGTTGGCTACGATCATTGCGGTGTGTTCTAGCAAAAG
>JBEQAI010000441.1:0-3048 GCA_041640415.1 Ammoniphilus sp.
CGGATGGAACAAGATTTCACTTAGCTGAATAAACACCGTTTCCGGATCGGATAAGTTCAATCCACTCTGACTGTAGTAAGAGATTCCAACTAGGCCGGTAAACATCGCGCCGACAATGGAGAAAATCATCCAACCCATACCAATGCGTCGCGCCTTCTTAATTTCCCCGACAGAAGAAATGGCCATAAAGCGGACAATGATGTGCGGCTGCCCGAAGTAACCCAGCCCCCAAGCAAACAAAGAGATAATCCCAATCGCGGTCGTTCCCTTCCACATATCAAACAGGGCTGGATCCACGCCTTTAATCGTCTCAAAGGAAGGTCCAATACCACCCACATGCATGATCGTTACCGCAGGTACGAGAATTAAGGCAATAAACATAATAAGTCCTTGTACAAAGTCTGTCCAACTAACAGCCAGAAACCCTCCAAATAGGGTATAAGCCACAACCACCGCTGTAATTAACCAAACACCCGTATGATATTCTAATTGGAACGTATTCTCGAACATCACGCCTCCGGATACCATCCCAGCCGAAACATAGAAAGTAAAGAATACAAGGATAACCAACCCTGAAATGAGTCTTAATATATTCGACCCATCTCCAAAGCGATTTTCAAAGAATGACGGAATTGTAATCGAGTTGGTAACTTCCGAATACACCCTTAATCGTGGGGCTACATAAATCCAGTTGGCCCAAGCCCCAATCACAAGTCCAATAGCGATCCAGGATGCGCTCAAGCCTTGCGCGAACATGGCTCCCGGCAATCCCATCAAAAGCCAACCGCTCATATCGGAAGCCCCTGCACTTAGTGCTGTTACCGCAGGGCCTAATGTCCTTCCACCTAAAACATAATCAGATAAATTCGATGTCCGCTTATAAGCGAAATAGCCTATATATAGCATCCCCAACATATAAATTACAATTGAAATGACTAATTGATAATCCATTGCATGTCTCCCTCCTGATGTAAAGCGCTTTCTTTACTTCCAAAAAATATGAAATAAAGAATGACCCTCTCAAAAAAGAGAGTCATTCTGTCATTCCTAGTTTACTTTACGAGCGGTCATTTTGGCTTGTGTAAATAATAGCAAATAATCATATCCGCCCGCTTTAGAATCCGTACCCGACATATTGAATCCGCCAAACGGATGAACTCCCACTAATGCTCCGGTACATTTTCTGTTAATATAAAGGTTTCCACAGTGCATGGTTTCGAGAGCATACTCAATTCGATCTTCTATCTTCGAATAGAATGCACCAGTTAGACCAAACTCAGTGTCGTTGTATAGCGCGATCGCTTCTTTCCAATCCTTTGCCTTGGCGATCGCTAGGACTGGCCCAAAAATTTCTTCCTGCATGATACGAGCCTTCCCGTCCACATCAGCAAAAACGGTTGGCTGAATATAGTATCCGTTTCCTTCAGCTTTTCCTCCGCCTGCAATCAAGCGTCCTTCGCCTTTTCCGATTTCAATGTATTCCAAGATTTTCTCATACGCATTCTTGTCTGCAACCGGACCTACCGCAAAATTCTCTTCTGGCAATCCGATTTGCAATTGCTTGGTTAACTCGGCTACCTTCTCAACCACTTGATCATAGACAGATTCAACAATGATCGCACGAGAACCAGCGGAGCACTTTTGTCCTTGGAAACCGAAGGCTGACGCCACAATTCCCGCTGCAGCAGCATCAAGATCAGCTGTTTCATCCACGACGATTCCATCTTTTCCGCCCATTTCCGCAATGACGCGCTTAATCCAGATCTGGCCTTCTGCAGTTTGCGCCGCTAAGCGATTGATGCGTAAGCCTACTTCTTTTGAACCCGTGAAGCTGATAAAACGAGTCTTTGGATGCGTCGTGAGGTAATCCCCTACTTCAGCTCCGCTTCCTGGAATAAAGTTAAGGACACCAGCAGGCAATCCTACTTCTTCCATTAAAGCAACGAACTTATAAGCAATCACAGGAGTGATGGAAGCTGGCTTTAGCAATACCGTATTTCCAGATACGATAGCAGCCGTTGCCATCCCTACGCAAATCGCAAGCGGGAAGTTCCAAGGTGGGATTACAACACCTACCCCTAGTGGGATGTAGCTTAATTGATTGTCTTCGCCTGGGATCTTGACTAAAGGCTGGTGCTCATTCACTTCGCTTAAGCGGATCATTTCACGAGCATAGAACTCCATAAAATCAATCGCTTCAGCTGTGTCCGCGTCTGCCTCACTCCAGTTCTTTCCTGCTTCATAGACCATGAGAGCAGAGAATTCATGCTTACGCTCTCTCATTAATTGAGCAGCCTTGAACAAGAATTCCGCACGCTCACGAGCCGGAACCTTCTTCCATGTTTCGAATGTAGCGAGTGCCACCTGCATGGCGCGCTCCGCTAGTTCTTGGGTTGCTTTGCTTACACGACCAATCACTTGATCCACTTGACCCGGATTGATGGAGACAATTTTGTCTTCCGTCAGAACCTTTTTCGCGCCAATATGTAGCGGGATCTCTTGGCCTAGTTCCTTCTTTACTTTATCCAGGGCAGTCAACATAGCTTGCTTATTTGCTTCCTGAGTAAAATCTACAAAAGCTTCGTTTACAAATGGCGTGATTTTAGTTAAAGTTGTCATTTCTCGGTTTATCCTCTCTCAATATGTTTTTTTATTTTAATAGATTTTTTAGTACAAACCATACGTTCGCTGGTCTTTCCGCTAGGCGGCGCATAAAGTAACCAAACCAATCCACCCCATAAGGAACGTAGACGCGCACTTTATACCCTTCATCAACAAGACGCTTTTGCAGATCAACGCAGATTCCATAAAGCATTTGGAACTCAAATTGCTCCTTGGAGATATTATGGTCGCGAACAATTTGCTTCGTGTAATTAATGATGCTTTCATCATGGCTGGCAATGGCGGAGTAGTTTCCATTTAACAGATGGGTCTTAATGATCTTTTTATAGTTTTCATCCACATCGGCTTTTTCAGGGAACGCTACTTCTGGAGACTCTTTATAGGCACCCTTGACTAAGCGAAGGTTAGCCTTGATCTCGTTCAAAT
>JBEQAI010000442.1:0-3048 GCA_041640415.1 Ammoniphilus sp.
TAAAGTAGCCGGGTCCTCGTTCTTGATAAGTGTCTTCAGGTCATCGATTGTACAATGATCTGCTCCCTTCAAATCCTTTAAATCTCTCCAAAAACTTTTTTCAGATGCATATTGCTCCCAGCAGCCCGAATTTCCGCAAGGACACTGCCGGCCGTTCGGCTGAATAATCATATGGCCGATCTCCCCGGCAAATCCACTCATCCCACGATAAATTTCTTTGTTGATTACGATACCGAGACCAATCCCTGAGTAGGTGCTAATACATAGTAGATTGGTCGTGTCATGGGAGTAAACGAGTTCCGCGAATGCGCAAAGGTTAGCATTGTTGTCCACATGAACCTGGACCTGAAAAATCTCCTCCAATGGTTTTTTTAAATCAACATTTTTCCATTGGTGACGGGGCGTAAAGACGATGCGTTGTTCGTTATCTACGATGCCTTGGACGCCGATGCAGATGCCAACTAATCCGTGTTTGGTTTTTCCCTGAGAGGCAACCATACTAAGGATGGTTGAGATCAGTATATTCTTGATCCGTTCAAATGAAGGCTCAGCAAGATTGACATCCATTTGGTCAAGTACCTTGCCCGAAAGATCTGTAGCCAGGAAGAATATTCTGCTTGTATCAATTTCCACGCCAATGGAAAAACCTGCCTCCTTGTCTAAACTGAGTAAGATCGGTTTTCTACCTCCGTTGGACTTATCCAATTCCTTCTCAAAGATGAGTTCTTCTTCAAGAAGAGAGTTGATTTGTGTAGATATCGTAGCTTTATTCAGTCCGGTAATTTTTGATAGTTCTGCTCTAGAAATGTTTTTGTGGAGGATAATATTTTCTAGGATAATCCTCCTATTTAAATTTCGGATATATGCAGCATCCCCAGTATTCATCTTCATGTTGCCCTCCCCCTAAAGTTGTTATCTCTCATTCTATTATATCCTTTTTTTTACTTATTTTTTAACAACTTATGAACTATTAAACAGGTTATTGCAATCTAGTATCTATTCAGGTAATATAATACCATAGTTTGTTGACGAAACAAACAAACTAAATGTAAAGGGTTACGATATTTGAAAACATGCTGTTTTTGAACAAGGATGAGGAAAAGACCTCATTGAAGGGGAGATGGGGAGGACAGCTAAGAGTAAGCTTGCGGAATTGATTTCGTGCTAATTTGGAAAAATAATTTCAAACAAAGATGGGGGTCAATAAAGATGAAAAAGTTAATGTCTTATGTTGCTACAAGCGTTTTGGCAGTGGGGTTATTAAGTGGATGTGCGAATTCAAACGATAATACAGGTGCCCAAACAGGCAATGACGTCAAGGAAGAGAAAGCGCAAACATTAAAGCTTGCCCACAATTTAAGTGAAGACCATCCCGTTCATAAAGCGCTCGTAGAATTCGCTACGACGGTAGAAGAAAAGTCCAATGCAAGCGTTAAAGTTCAAATTTTTGCGAACGGGGTACTTGGAGGAGAAAAAGAAGTGCTGGAGCAGCTTAAAGGCGGAGCAGTGGATATGACTAGAGTAAGTGCAGGGGCTCTAGAAAACTTCGCTCCTGAATACGCGGTGTTCAGTCTTCCTTATCTTTTCGTAAGTAAAGATCATTACTATAAAGCGATGGAATCGGAAGCGGTACAAAATCTTTATGAAGCTAACAAGGATAAAGGTTTTGTAGGGTTGACGTTTTACGATTCTGGAGCCCGCAGCTTCTACACCAAAGACAGGGCCATCCAAACGCCTGAAGATTTAAAAGGCTTAAAGATTCGTGTCATGGATAGTCCGACTGCCATCAAAATGGTTCAACTGTTAGGTGGAAACCCAACACCAATGTCCTATGGAGAAATCTACACTGCGCTGCAATCCGGAGTTATCGATGGTGCAGAAAGCAATGAAACCGCATTAACAACTGGAAAGCACGGGGAAGTGGCGAAGCAGTTCTCTCTTAATGAGCACACGATGATTCCAGATGTTCTTGTAATCAGTTCAAAGACTTGGGACGGCCTTTCGGCGGAACAGCAACAAATCGTAAAAGAGGCGGCTAAGTTATCCACCGAATCACAAAAAGTATTATGGAATCAAGCCATTGAAGAAGCGAAAACCGAAGCACAGTCCAAGTTGGGTGTAACCTTCAATGAAGTAGACAAGACTCCATTCATAGAAAAAGTACAGCCTATGCATGAAGAGTACAGCAATAAAGATCCAAAAATCAAAGAAATCATGGATGCTTTTGAGGCTCTAAAATAAATGGGAGATAGGTCGAGCCCCGCTTGCAGGGGCTTGACCTATTCTGTTAGGTAAAACATCCATACGCTGGCAAGGGGGATGACATGAAAGCATTAAGAAATGTCTTGGATAAATTGATTATGTTTGTCGGGTGTACATTTACCACAATCATGGTTATCGGGGCGATATGGCAAGTTTTTAGCCGGTATGTATTGGGCAGTCCCAGTACGGTAACAGAAGAATTGCTACGCTTCGGATTGATATGGACGGCGATGCTGGGAGCAAGCTATGCGTTCGGCACGAACAAACATTTAGCCATCACTGCTTTGGTAGATAAACTGAAGGGGAATAATGGAAAAGCGATCAGACTAGTCAATACGCTGTTTATCGTTGGTTTTTCTGGTTTAGTCATGATCAAAGGCGGGCTAAACCTGGTGTCGTCCACAATGTCACAGGTCACACCAATCTTGCAGGTTCCAGTTGGGGTCATTTATTCGATTTTGCCGATCTCTGGGGTCATTATTATTTTATATCAAATCATGAATGTTTCTGACTGGATGAGAAGCGGAGAAGAAGTTTTGAAGTGATGAAAGGGGGAGCTCTACGTGGATGCGCTTCAAACAGGATTAGTAATGTTATCAAGTTTTATATTATTAATGGTCATGGGAGTGCCAATTTCTGTAGCTACGGGAATAGCTTCCTTTATAGCTGCCTTAATGATCATACCGTTTGATGTTGCGATTTTTACTGCAGCACAAAAGTTGGTAAACGGCATGGACAGCTTTGCCCTTTTAGCGGTCATCTTTTTTATTCTGTCCGGCATCATTA
>JBEQAI010000443.1:0-3042 GCA_041640415.1 Ammoniphilus sp.
GGCTTAGTCCCCAGCTCTTTTTGCTGCCTTATGCTTTAGTTGAAGCACTACCTCATAGCTCGTCTTGCGGGTACCCAGGTCGCCATGAAAAATCACTCCATTTCTTTCCCCGTGAAAATCCGAACCCGCTGTACAGATTAAGCCGAACCGATTGGCTAATTCGGCATAATAGTCTTCTTGCTCTTTTGTGTGGTCCGTATGAAAGGCCTCAATTCCTTCTAATCCATATTCTATTAGCCTGCGGACCATTTGATTGTCCCCATATAAGCCTGGATGAGCCAATACCGGCACGCCTCCTGCTTGTTTGATCCAGTCGATGGCATCTTCAGGGCCGATTCGAGGGGGATTGGCATAAGCCTTTCCTGATTTCCCTAGGTATTTTTCAAAAGCTTCCTCCATGCTCGAAACGATTCCTTTTCCTATGAGCACCTCAGCAATATGTGGCCTCCCCAGGTTTCCCTCGTCCATTTTTCTGCGTGATGCCACTTCTTCTAACGTAATCTCGATTCCTAAGGCCTGTAAATTATGAATAAGCATCTCATTTCGCCGGTCACGCGTAGCGCGCAGCTCCTCCAGTCGGGAAAGAAACTGCTTATCCTTATAATCGATATAGTAACCAAGGACATGGACATCCTGATTTTGATCTACCGTACTGATTTCGATACCCGGAACCACTTCTATATTCCAATGATGAGAAGCTTCTATCGCTGCTGCAATTCCCGCTACCGTATCATGATCTGTAATCCCAAGCGCTTGCAAACCCTTTTCTCTAGCTCTTTTTACATTTTCTTCAGGATCATATGTACCGTCTGATGCTGTCGTATGCGAATGCAGATCGACCATTTTCTTCCTCCCAATTCTTTTTTTATCTAAAAGCATTCTTTTTCTTCACCGTTCTTCATATGATTTCACTATCCACATCAACAAAAAGACCCTGTTTTTCCTCTTTCATTCCCATTGCTATTAAAAGGGAGGATCACACGTGCAATTAAAGGATAAATGTTTACATGGACTTGTGAAATCGTTTTCGTTAGTAGACTCGACGCTTATTCAACAAGGTTTTAAGCGTTGCGGCAAGGCGGAAGAAGCTACATATCAGCTTACCATTCAAGATTCCGCAACGCAGAACGTCTACAGTCTCCTTATCCCAACTAAAAGAGAGATTCAATCCAATGCTAATCACCACGACGTTCTTCGCATTGGCAGACCCAGTTTAAAGCGAAATGGACATATAGTAAAACTTAAGCCTGCAATGAAAATACCGGAACCCATATGGAATGCGGTCCAAAGTAAATTAGCTGAAATAGCGGATTATCTGCAGGCAGAAAAATCCTAATCTCATTATTCGGTACTAAACAACAAAATATACAAAAACAGGCTAACCTCCATGTTGGGGTTAGCCATTGTTTATGATTAATAACCTAGAATGTGATATCCGGCATCCACGTGGATCACTTCGCCTGTTACTCCTCTAGACAAGTGACTCATAAGGAAAAGTGCCGTATCCCCTACTTCAGTTTGATCTATAGTTCGACGCATAGGTGCTTTTTCTTCGATCATATTCAAGATTTGGTTGAAGTTTCCAATCCCCTTGGCAGCTAACGTTCGGATAGGTCCAGCAGAGATAGCATTCACTCTGATATTATACTTGCCTAAGTCAGCAGCAAGATACATGACGGAAGCATCTAGGGCTGCCTTCGCCACTCCCATTACATTATAGTTCTGAATGACGCGTTCACCGCCAAGATAGGTAAGAGTAACAATGCTCCCGCCTTCTGTCATGAGGTCTTTTACAGCCTTGGATACAGCCACTAAGGAGAAAGCGCTGATATCTTGAGCTAGAGCATACCCCTCTCTCGAAGTATTGACAAACTCGCCCTCTAATTCCTCTGTCTTAGCAAAAGCAATACAATGGGCTAAGCCATGAACAACTCCAACCTCTTGTTTAATTTGCTGGAAAGCTTGTTCTATATCTGCATCATTGGTAACATCGCAAGAGATTAAGATTTTTCTTTCTGGTTTTAAGCTATCCACTAGCTCTTCAACACTTTTCTTTAAACGTTCTCCTTGATAAGTAAAAATCAGGTTGGCTCCAGCCTGATGTAAGGATTGTGCAATTCCCCACGCTATGCTTCTTTTATTGGCCACTCCCATGATAATGTAATTCTTTCCGGCTAACAACTGGTTCATAGGATTATAAACCCTCCCTATTTGATTGGCGTTGGAGTCTTGTCCATCTAAAAATAACAAAAAAAAAAGACCACGCAGTGTTTGGTCTATTATACCACTTCGTGGAATAAAAAGAAATTGTTATTCATCTACATTGGAAATTTTTTCCCAACCATCATCAAGACTAGTAATAGTGCGTCCGACATCCACGTTGATTTCTTCAATGAGCGGATTCAGGGCGGTACCATACACCCCAGGTTGCACCAGTTTATTATGTGCTCCGTGAAATAGTTGCCAGTCAGCCACTAGGTTCTCTCCCCCTTTTCATTATTTTTATTAATGGGAGTTTCTTGAAGCTTATAAGGGTTATATGCTTCTGGATTCTCAGGATCAAGGTTTGTCTTTGCACCTATAAAGGGACCCGGAGGTGCCTGGGCAATCACTCTATCGGTCAACTGATCAAAACGAGGCATCTTCTTTTCAAAGTCTTTTTCTGTCATGGATACATCACCTCCTATATTATAGGGTAGGCTATATCAATAATTTCTATGTGTTTTAGATCGGAACTTTCGTTAGTTCACACAACGGTTTGGATTTTGTAGAGATTTTGACACATGTCGTTGGGGTGAAACGAGAAGAAATACTATACAATGCAAGTAGAAATGATCACCTTGGGGTGAAAGGTCATATGATTATGATTGAACTAATCTCTGAAGTAGAACAAATCTTTCAGAAGCACGATATTTTTTATACCTATGAGCTTCTCCCCCATCATCGCCATATGTTTCGATGGAATGAGACAATGCGGGATGCAGGCATGGTCGCAGATAATGTCATGCTGGACATTAATGTGGATGAAACCCATGAAGCCAT
>JBEQAI010000444.1:0-3034 GCA_041640415.1 Ammoniphilus sp.
CGAAACAAGGGGAGTTGATCGGAAAAGTAGAGATTCCTAAACTTAATGAATCTTTTCCTCTCATGGAGGGAACGGGAAATAAAGAACTTGCGAAAGGAATAGGACATTATATTGGAAGTGTTTTACCAGGTGAATCTGATAACGCGGTTATCGCAGGACATCGTGATACTGTATTTCGAAGGTTGGGGGAGGTTGAGATTGGAGACGTAATTAATGTGGAAACCGTAGCTGGAACGTTCTCATATCAGGTTGTTGAACAAAAAATCGTAGACAAAGAAGATCGGACGGTGATTGTTCCCCATCCGGAAGCTGTTCTGACAGTTGTTACTTGCTATCCTTTTGATTATGTGGGACCAGCTCCGAAGAGGTATATACTTACGGCAAAGTTAAAGTGAAACGGGAGCAAGTCCGCTTACGGTCCCTCGCCAGGCCATAGGCGGAGAAGCTTTAGCTAGAGAGAATGAAGGGGGTACCTAAGAACTGTAACGGGAGCAACAGCAAGTTGCGAATAACAGGAGCAAGTCCGCCCTTTTGGCCCCTCGCCAGGCTATCTGGGGGGATGAGCACAAAAAACCAGCAGAGCAATTCGCTCTGCTGGTTTCTTGCTTTCAGCTTTAAAGCTTCACTGTGTTATCTTTTCCCTTGATCGAGGAGAAGTTTCTCCATGCTTCGAGGATGAGGACGATACATAGAATAAATAGGGCCAAGGATGAGAAGGCTAGGAAATACTTTCCGGCTGCGAAGTTCTTTTGCATGAGAACAATCAGCGCCGAGATCGTTACGATAAACATGAAGACCATCGGAATGGCTGTGAAGTAGGATTTAACTCCCATCTTACTAAGCCAAACCGTAACGGCAAGCAAGGCAAGGGCCCCTAGCATTTGGTTGGCCGCACCGAACAAGGGCCATACCGTGCTCCACGTTCCAGATAAAGCAAGAGCGGCTGCACCAACCACAATGATTCCTGTGCTAAAATGACTGTTTCGTGCCAAAGCTGGAGAGTGGTCTTCTACCAATTCTTGAACAGCGTAACGACCTAAACGCGTAGCTGAATCTAGGGTCGTTAATAGGAAAGCCGAAGCGGTAAGGGCGGTAAAGGTAACGGCTGTTTTTTCAGGGATGCCCCAGTGTGACATAAAGTAGCCGATCCCTGCCGAGAACGTTCCGATTGGTCCGCCAAGGGCCTCCATACGAGCGGCAAACTCGGCTTGAGACAGATAAGCAACGGTTCCAACGGTGATGATGGCGAGGAATCCTTCTAAAAGCATGCCACCATATGCGATAAACTTTCCGTTTTTCTCACTGTCAAGCTGCTTCGCTGTTGTACCAGAGGAAACAAGCGAGTGGAAGCCAGAAACGGCTCCGCAAGCAATCGTGATAAACAGAATCGGGAATAAGTAGCCTAATTTTTCGTTATAGAAGCCTGTGAAGCCAGGGAATTGGATAGCTGGTGCAGCTAAGAGAATTCCTACAGCGGCTCCAGCAATCATCCCATAAAGCAAGAAGGAGTTGAGGTAATCTCTTGGTTGTAACAAGAGCCATACAGGCGCAACCGACGCTAAATAAGCATAACCCACGAGAATGAGGTACCAAGCTGTAGCGCTAAGCGAAATTGGAAACATGAGTCCAAGCCATACAGAGGCTAGCATGCCGGCAACTCCAATAACACTAGCGAGTACAAGATTCATGCGCATTTGGTTGACTAAGAATCCGAAAACAATGGCTAAAG
Organism: Ammoniphilus sp.; assembly: GCA_041640415.1. GTDB lineage: Bacteria > Bacillota > Bacilli > Aneurinibacillales > RAOX-1 > YIM-78166. Next base: position 1,730 of record JBEQAI010000444.1, read on the forward strand.
CTAAGAACAAGACAGACGCCGTTGCTGCTTCAGGTACAGCAGCAAATGTATTGCCTACTAAGATGATAAATACCCCTACGACAAGGATGAGGGTCGCGATAGAGAAAATGAGGAATAAAAGCTGTCCTCGTTTTCCGATATATTCTTTAATGATGGTTCCGATAGAATTGGCTTTATGACGAATAGAAGCTTGTAGAGACGTGTAGTCATGGACGCCTCCAATAAAAATACTTCCAAGAATAATCCAGATCACGGCAGGAATCCAACCAAAAAGAGCGGCTGTAATGGGTCCTACAATCGGTCCGCCACCGGCAATGGTGGCAAAGTGATGGCCGAGCAGGACAGGCTTTTTGGCTGGAACATAATCCACACCGTCATACATGGTGTTGGCAGGGGTTTCACGGTTGGGGTCAATCATGAGTTTGCGCTCAATAAAACGCCCATACGTAAAGTAGGCGGTAAGAAAAATGAAGCCCGAAATAAGCAAAAGGGTTAATAAGTTCATGCTTTATCCTCCTCTGTTAAAAGTTTTTGAAAGGGTTCCACAAAGCTCTGCGCCTTAGGGTTTGTGAAAACGCTTCCAACACTTAAATCTACTACAGCCATATAAAGCTCTGCCCATCCGTGTAGGCCATAACGAATCCACTTTAGTTTACGATATTTTGTCACTCCTTTCTTAATTTCCTCTGATACCGGCTGGTCGGTGACGACAACCCCTAAGAGAATGGTCGACATATGATCCTTATCATGAGTGACAAACTGATCGACCTTACCTTTCATATCATTCTGAAATCTATGGATAAACTCCTGGGTGACCGGAGTATCGGAGGCAGATACAAAGACTGCTTGCTGGTTTTCCACTCCCCACACCTTAATGGTCTTCGTCATAAGGTAACGCTCGTCCCTTCTTTTATAGAGGGCCTTAAACGCTAAGGGGGTGCTTCCTAATCGATCGTTGCGATAAACATCAAAATAAGCGACATACCGATTAGCTATTGCATGGACATATTCTTTTAGTGTTTGGTTAACCATGGCAACCTTCCTTTTAGCTTAATCAAACGCTTGTTTACTTTGGGGCAGACCAAGATCTTGTGCAATACCAAAACAAGATTATTATATTCGATAATAGTAAAATTATCAAAATAAATTTAAATATATGTTGAATTCCAACTAATGTAGACAAATCTCCTTCCGACCTTATACATACTGGTAATATAACCCAAAAGTAGCATTTCTCACAGGTTTTAGGTGTGTTAGATTTAGGCTTAACATTTATACTAACATGAGGAGGTTTTTACGAAGATG
>JBEQAI010000445.1:0-3032 GCA_041640415.1 Ammoniphilus sp.
TTCAAATTCGCCCGGTCGGCGGCTTTACCCGCAATCTAGCGGAGCTGGCAGAGTCTCTGGCTGCGCACGGCAAAGTGGAGATGAATCCCTATCTCGTTTCGCTTACCATTGGATCGCATCGATTGGCCATTTTTCAAGATGGCCGAGTATTGGTTCACGGAACAAAAGATATTACGGAAGCAAAAAGCCTCTACCATCGCTTTTTAGGATAAGATAAAATAGAAGGAACTACCATAGGAAAGGGGACCTGAGTATGATCGAACAGATTAAATCCGTTTACCGAAATCGGGTACCGCATATTTTGGGCCATGAGAGTGTGTCCAAGGCAGCCGTAATGGTTCCCTTAATCCAAGATAAAGAGGGTCTTTCTGTTTTATTTCAAGTGAGAGGACATCAGCTTCGACGCCAGCCAGGTGAAATTTGTTTTCCTGGAGGCAGGCTAGAGCCCAATGATCTTACGGAGGAATCGGCCGCGGTGCGGGAAACCTGCGAAGAGCTGGGCATCCATGCCAATGATATCGATATTATTGCACCGTTAGATATCTTTGTGACCACGCATACGATTATTTATCCGTATCTTTGCCATCTGAAGGACGGCACATCGCTTCATCCGGACCCGGAAGAAGTAGCCGAAGTCTTTACCGTTCCGGTGGAATTCCTGTTAAACTATGAACCGGAGATCTACTATGTGCCGCTGGAGATGAAGCCTCCAGAGGACTTTCCCTTTGAGCTGATCCCCAATGGAAAGTCGTACAAGTGGAGAAGAGCCAAGATTGCGGAGTATTTTTACCGTTATGATGATAAAGTGATTTGGGGAATGACAGCGCGCATCCTGCACGATTTCCTCCAAAGAATGAAGCAATAAGCGAAGAGGGCAAGCCCATGCAATGGGGTTTGCCTTTTTCCTATGCTAGGATAATTTCCCTCTTTTTTAAGCATACTACAAGAAAGTTGTGCCTTTTTAAGGAAAGGAGATCAGTCTTGTGGTAAAAGGATCAAAACATCCCTTCTTCGTTTTCTTAGTCATGCTCGCCCTATTGCTCGCCCAACCGCTGGCGGCCTTCGCGCAAGCAGTTGAGAAAGAAGCAGGAATACCGAATTACAGTACGAGGGAAGAGATACCCGCGCGCTACAAGTGGAATCTAGAAGACCTCTACCCGAATGTCGAGGAATGGGAAAAAGATTTGCGCGAGGTAGAGAAGCTAACGGAGCAGCTTGGTGACATGAACGGCAGTGTAGGAAAGTCGGTCAAGCACCTGCGCAAGTCGATGGAGATTTATGTCCAGCTAAGCAGGAAGTTTGAAAAGACGTATACCTTTGCCAAATTGTCTTTTCATACCAACAAAAGCGACCCGATCTTTCAGCAGCTTTCCATTCGCGCTGATGATGTAGCCATTAAGATGAGCGAGAACATCTCTTTCTTTATCCCCGAGTTAATCAACATCCCTGATAAAAAGCTAAAGAAATTTATGGCTGATCCGAGTCTGAAGGATTATCAGCGATGGATCGAAACGCAAATTCGGAGCAGAGAGCACACCTTGCCTAAAGAATTGGAGCAAATCTTAGCCAAGAGCGGCGTCTTAGCCGATGCACCTGAGAGTATTTTCGGCATGCTCACCAAAGATTTGACCTTTCCCTCTATTAAGGATCAAAGCGGCAACGAGATTACACTGACTCCAGCAAACTATGCCAACTTTATGAAAAGTCCCGACCGGGAAGTTCGAAGAAGAGCCTATGAGGCTTATTTTAAAACCATCAATCAGTTTAAAGATACCTTTGCTCAAATTCTTCAGTCCGAAGTCAAGAAGAATATCTTTTATTCCGAAGTCAGGAAATATCCTTCCACTCGTGCGGCGAGCATGGAAGGAAATCAGATTCCGGTTTCCGTATACGATAACCTGATTGAGACGGTGGAAAATCAGCTTCCGCACCTTCATCGCTATATTGAACTGAAGAAAAAAGTGGCGAAGCTGGATAAGCTATATCTTTATGACTTGTATGTGAAATTCGGAAATGACCGGGAACGAGGCTATATCCCTTACGAAGAAGCACAGAAAACTGTCAAAGAAGGCTTGTCCATCCTGGGAAAGGATTATGCCGATCTACTGGACCGCAGCTTTAAAGAACGCTGGATCGACGTATATTATACACCTGGCAAGCGATCAGGGGCTTTCCAATGGGGCGGGTATGACTCCCATCCTTACATTCTCATGAACTATCAAGGGGAAATGGATGATGTGTATACCTTGGCCCATGAATTGGGACATGCCGGTCACTCCTACTTTTCCAACCGCAAGCAAAGCTACTTGAACGCCAGTTACCCCATTTTTACCGCAGAAGTCGCTTCAACCACGAATGAAGCGCTTATTTTTAAAGAGATGTATCAAAAAGCGAAAACCAAAGAAGAGAAAATCGCGATTTTGAATCAGCGGCTGGAGGACTATAGCGGGACCCTGTTTTTGCAAACCATGTTCGCTGAGTTTGAGAAGGTGATCCATGACCGCGCCCAAAAAGGAGAAGCCCTCACCTCGGAGTCTCTGATGGAGCTGTATGGATCCCTTATGAAAAAGTACTTTGGCGAAAGCCTCGTGGTGGATGCGGGAGCTTCTCTTGGCTGGACGCGCATTCCTCACTTCTACCGCAACTACTATGTGTATCAGTACGCAACGGGATTTGCCGCAGCCAATGCTTTTGCCCAGCAGATGTGGGATGAAGGAGAGCCTGCTGTCCAAAGGTACCTGGAGAATTTTCTTTCTTCTGGAAACACGAAAGACCCCATTGAGGTGTTAAAGGATGCAGGAGTGGATATGACCTCTCCTAAGGTCATTGAAACGGCGCTGAAAGGGTTTAAGGATACGTTAGACGAAATGGAAAAGCTATTGGCGCAAGACTAAGAGTAAGGGGGTCCCTTACTCTTTTCTTTGTTTCAGAAACTCCAAGAAGGCTTGAGATGCAAGCGAGAGATATCGGTTCTTGTTCCATGCCACTGCCAAGGAAAGAAAAACGGGGGGATCAAGAGAGATGGGAACCAG